>NZ_NOLI01000059.1:0-44572 GCF_002245975.1 Nostoc sp. 'Peltigera membranacea cyanobiont' 213
CCCAGCCCCCAGTCCCCAGTCCCTAATATACAACTTGAATGGAGTCAGTATAATGACGACCAATAAAAGCAACCTATTTCGTAAAGAAGCACTCGATCGCTTATCCTCCCCGGAGCGGCTGGATCAACTCATGCAGGTGGTTCAACCAAAGAAGTGGATTCCGTTGGTTGCGATGGGATCTCTAATTGCTGTTGGACTTACTTGGAGTGTTTTTGGTCGCATTCCCATTACCGTAGCTGGACAAGGCGTAGTGGTTTTTCCTAGCAAAGTCGTTGGATTTCAGTCTCCTAGTTCCGGGCAGATTTTGATGCTCTTTGTTCGTACAGGCGATGAAGTCAAAAAAGGACAGGTACTAGCGACAATCGACCAAACCGAACTTCAAGATAAGTTGAAACTTGCACGAGTCAAGCTTGCTCAACTTCATGAACAAGACCAAAATGCCAATTCTCTGCAACTTCAGCGCACTGTTTTAGATAAAGGTGCGATCGCGCAACAACGTCAAGCGCTCCTGCAAACTCTCAAAACAACCCAATCCCTAACGCCAATTCTCAGAAATAAAGGTTTAGAGTCGATTCGGCAAGAGCGTCACAATTTAGAGGAACAGTTGCAGACAACGCGAGATTTAATCCCCACGTTCAAAGAACGATTTGCAATTCGCCAGCAGTTACGCCAAGAAGGAGCAGTTTCGAGTGATACCGTCCTTCAGGCGCAACAAGAATTTCTCAATAGCAAAACTAAAATTAATGAAATCCAATCGCAACTCAAACAACTTAATGTTAAAGAAGCTGATGCAGAACGAGAATTTTTGGCAAATGTCAATACAACTAAAGACCTGGAAGCTCAATTAGCAGTACTAGACAGTAAATTTGCTGGGCAAGCAGAACAAGATTTAGCTATTTCTACTAATCGAAAAAAAGAAATTCAAGACACGCAGCGAGCGATCGCAGAATTAACATTAGAAATTAAAGCAAATAGCCAAGTTATCAGCAATTTCAATGGACGGGTTTTAGAACTTTCTGCGGTTCCTGGACAAACCCTCGAAAAGGGCGCTCGGATTGGCGCAATCGAAGCTAGAGACTCCGGGAATAAGTTAGTCGGGGTGGCATTCTTCCCGGTCAGTGAAGGCAAAAAGATTCAAAAGGGTATGGAATTGCAACTCACCCCTTCTACGGTTAAACGAGAACGGTTTGGTGGCATTATCGGGAAGGTAACAAGCATCTCTGCGTTCCCGGTTAGTAAGGACAGCGCATCAAGCGTGGTTGGCGGTCTGGAAGTTTTGCAAGGATTAACCACAGAAGGGGCACAAATTCAAGTTTTCACGGAACTTCAGCCAGATCCTTTGACTAAAAGCCGTTTTCGGTGGTCGTCGTCTAAAGGGCCAGATAGCCAAATCACATCTGGAACCACCGCCTCAGTGCGCGTGAAGATAGATGAACAATCCCCGATTTCCTTTGTATTTCCGATTCTGCGATCGTGGAGTGGAATGTATTGATTATGCGGCATAATATTAGATCGCAAATATCACAAATTGGGCTTCGATTAAAAAAAATTCAACGCCTCATCAGCCGTCCCGATCGCCGCCGTCGGACTCCCACCCTATTACAAATGGAGGCTGTGGAATGCGGTGCAGCCGCACTGGGGATTATTTTAGGATACTACGATCGCATTGTCCCCCTGGCAGAACTCCGTCAAGCTTGCGGTGTTTCACGGGATGGCAGTAAAGCATCTAATATTCTCAATGCTGCCCGCAGCTATGGATTGCAGGCGAAAGGCTTTAAGGTCGATTTGGCTGGGTTACGCAAACTGCAATGTCCTTATATTGTCTTTTGGAACTTCAACCATTTCCTGATAGTTGAAGGATTTGCCAAAGATAAAGTTTATCTCAACGATCCTGCCACCGGGCCGCGCACAGTTTCGCTCCCAGAATTCGATCAGTCTTTTACTGGGGTAGTGTTAATTGGCGAACCGAGTGCAGAATTCCAGCCAGGAGGACGGAAACCCAGCCTGACATTATCCTTATGGGATCGATTGCAGAGTTCTCTGGGAGCATTGGTTTATTGTGTGATCGCCGGTTTGCTGTTAGTGATTCCTGGATTAGCCATCCCTGCATTTTCCCAAGCCTTTGTCGATAATGTCTTAATTGAAGGCAGAAGTGATTGGTTGCGGCCGTTAATTTTAGGGATGATTTTCACAGCCATATTGAATGGTTTTTTAACATTACTTCAGCTGCAATTTTTGCGACGGATGAAAATTAAGCTAGCTGTGGGCATGTCTAGCCGATTCTTATGGCATATTCTGCGGCTACCAGTGAGTTTTTACGATCAGCGATTTGCCGGAGAAATTAGCAGCCGTGTCCGTCTTAACGATAGCTTGGCAAATCTGCTTTCAGGAAGATTAGCGACGACAGTTATTTCAGCCTTCACCGTTGTCTTTTATGCTTTAGTGATGCTGCAATATGATGTAGTTCTGACTGCGATCGGCATTGCTTTTGTAATCGTGAATGTCAGCGTCTGGCAATGGGTTTCACGGCAGCGCGTCGATGCAAATCTGCGATTAATGCAAGAACAAGGCAAAGTGAACGGCGTAGCGATTTCTGGACTGCAAAGTATGGAAACCCTCAAAGCATCCGGGCTAGAGTCAGAATTCTTTTCGCGGTGGGCAGGTTATTACGCTAAAGCCATTAATGCTCGGCAAGAAATGGATACGACTAATCAAAATCTGGGTGTGTTGCCATCATTTCTCTCCTCGATTACATCCATGCTTTTGCTAACGGTGGGAGGGTTACGGGTAATGGATGGGGTACTCAGTATTGGGATGCTCATTGCCTTTCAAGCCTTGATGCAAAGATTTCTAGAACCTGTAAATAATCTGGTAAGTTTAGCGGGTGAACTCCAGGAAATGGAAGGCAATTTAGGTAGATTGGATGATGTGTTACGCAATAAAATCGACCCTGCCGTAGAATTAGAAATTAGTATATCGCCAACTCAACTACCCGCCGCAAACGTTCGACTCCAAGGTTATATTGAACTCCGTAACATCACCTTTGGTTATAATCGCTCTGCACCTCCCTTGATTGAAAATCTCAGTCTTTCACTTAAACCCGGTCAGCGAGTCGCTTTGGTGGGTGGCAGTGGTTCGGGTAAGTCAACCGTTGCCAAGCTGGTGTGTGGATTATACGAACAGTGGGCGGGTGAGATTTTGTTTGATGGTAAACCGAGAAAACACATTCCGCGATCGATTCTCACTAATTCAATTGCTCTTGTTGAGCAAGATATCTCGCTATTTGCCGGCAGTGTGCGCGACAATCTTACGCTTTGGGATTCGACTGTTCCTTTTAGTAACCTGGTTCGCGCTTGTAAAGATGCTGCCATTCAGGATGTAGTGCTTTCCATGCCTGGAGGTTATAACGCTGACCTTGCAGAAGGAGCGTCTAATTTAAGCGGTGGGCAGCGACAGCGATTAGAAATTGCCCGCACTTTAGTGAATAATCCGGCAATTTTGGTGATGGATGAAGCGACTAGTGCGCTCGATTCTGAGTCAGAAAAAACGATCGATCGGAAACTTCGGGAGCGTGGCTGCACTTGTGTAATTGTGGCGCATCGGTTAAGCACAATTCGAGATTGTGACGAAATTATTGTCTTCGATCGCGGCAAGGTAGTGCAACGCGGTAGCCATGAAGAATTACAGCAGGTTGAAGGTAAGTATTTGGAATTAATTCGCAGTGAAGGGGAAGCGGTTCAGGAGGAGTGATACTAATTATGTATGAAGATGCACCAAATTATATGAGGAACGAACCGCAAAGGACGCAAAGGACACAAAGGAAGAAATGCTTATGTATTGCGATATAACTCATACCAATTCTTTGTGAGACTGTGCCAAATTTTTCTTGAATTCTTCTTTCTTTGTGTCCTTTGCGGTTCGTTATTTCATACCATCAGAACTTACGCAAAAATCTTTAAATTAATTTATTTATTGAACCGCCAAGCCTTTGGATTAATTTTATGGAGCAGGAATATATATGTTAGATCAAATTCGTAGCGCTACTCTGCCGGGAGAGTATTATCAGTTCAAAGGCAATGAGCCAATTATTCTCAATGACCCGAAGACGATTTGGATCGTAAAATCGGGTTCCTTGGCGGTGTTTGCGATTCCGATGAAAGAGGGAATTGCTGAGGGAAGTCGCCGCTATTTATTTACTACCCGAAGTAGACAAGCAATGTTTGGCATCATTAGTGATTCTCAGCCGATACCGTATCAACTGCTGGCGGTGTCGATTGAAGAAACGGAACTTATGAAAGTTTCAAGGAAAGATTTTCGGGAATTTATTGGCGATCGCAATGGCGAAGCCGTAACTTTAATCGAGGGGTGGATTGAGCAACTAGGATTGGCGCTGTCTTCTATTACTCCACCTGCACTGCCGTTTCAAGAAGAAGGGGTGCGCTACTTTTCACTCAGCAGCGGTCAGATTTTCCAACCACAGCGAGAGCTTGTATCCTGGGTACAAATTCAGCGTGGTTATGCGGTTTGGATGGGGTTTGAGAAATTGTTAGTCATGCCTCAATCAGGATTGTTGCCCTTGAGCGCAGATATGTGGTTTCAAGCTGAAGATACAACTGAGCTAGAAATCCTAACTACATCTGAGATTGAGGATGCTAATACTCTGTTGAGGGGGATTTTCCAAATTCAAGTCTACTTTCTTCAAAGCCTTTTTCTGCTGGAACAGGACGAAAAAGCGGTAGAATTAAACCGATTTCAAGAACGACAACACCTTAACGATCGCGTGATGAAGGAGACGTTGGGCGAGTTGTCTTCGTTGCTGCAATCTCCGCAAATTGGCGCTTCTGCTCAAATTGAAGCTAATGATTTTGACCAAGCCTTGCTGATTGCTGCGGGTGCTGTTGGGCGGACTTTGGGGGTGACGATTCTACCACCAGCAAAGTCTGAAGACCTGAAACGAGTTCAAGATCCCCTACAAGCGATCGCTCGTGCTTCTCGTTTGCGAACCCGAACCATCACTTTACAGGGCCAATGGTGGAAGAAGGATTGCGGCGCGATGCTGGCTTACACGATGGAAGATAACCGTCCTGTGGCGCTGTTGCCTGTATCTGATACACGTTATGAGATTTTTGATCCAATTGCGCGATCGCGTACTGTAGTTAATGCCAAAAGTGCGATTAAGCTAGCACTTACTGGCTATACCTTCTATCGCCCATTACCTGATAAAGTCCTCACCACAGTAGATTTACTGAAGTTTGCCCTCCAAGGACATTACAAGGAATTGTTGATTGTCCTAGCTGCGGGTATGGCGACAAGTTTATTAGGAATGATCGTCCCCCAAGCTACTGCCATCTTGATTGACAGTGCCATTCCTGATGCTAATCGCGGTTTATTAGTGCAAATTGCCTTAGCGCTGCTCGCAACTTCATTTGGTAGCACCTTGTTTCAACTTGCCCAAGGCTTTGCAATCATGCGGGTGGAAACTTTTGCTGATGCTTCCACCCAAGCAGCAGTCTGGGATCGATTATTGAATTTGAAAGCATCATTCTTCCGTCAGTACTCAACTGGAGACTTGAATTCACGGGTTAGCGCCATTAGTCAAATCCGCCAAAAGCTCAGTAGTACGGTTCTCAGAAGTATTTTTACCAGCTTGTTCGCGTTTCTGAATTTAGGACTGCTTTTTTACTACAACGGTTCGCTAGCGTTGATTGCCACTCTTGTTGCTTTTGTCAACATTACTATTACTCTAGTTTCGGGAATTTCCACCCTGCGAAAGGTTCGTCCTTTACTGGAGTTACAAGGACAACTCTCAGGGGTGATGGTGCAGTTAATCAACGGCGTTAGTAAATTACGAGTTGCAGGAGCAGAAGCCCGCGCTTTTGCTTTTTGGGGAAAACAGTACAGTCAACAAATTAAATGGATGCTGAGTACCCAAGGTATTGAAGATGCTTTGGCTGTAGTTAATAAAATCTTACCTGTATTGACTACAGCAATCCTCTTCTGGTTTGCCAGCAGTTTACTTCAGCAAGCTAATTCCCAAGAAGGTGGTTTATCCACAGGTGTATTTTTAGCATTTAATGCCGCATTTGGCACATTTATCAGTGGAGCTACTAGTCTCAGCAGCACAATTATAGATGTTTTGCAAGTGGTTCCTTTGTGGGAACGAGCGCAGCCAATTTTGGAATCTAAACCCGAAGTTGACTCTGAAAAAACCGATCCAGGTCGGCTTTCTGGGCGATTGGTTGTAGATCGTGTGATTTTCCGGTATCGAGATGACGGGCCATTAACATTGGATGATGTTAGCATCCATGCTCAACCTGGCGAGTTTATCGCTTTTGTCGGAGCTTCAGGAAGTGGAAAGTCAACGCTGTTCAGGTTATTACTGGGGTTTGATGTCCCGGAATCTGGCACAATTTACTACGACGGACAAGATTTAGCAGGGCTGGATATTCATGCAGTGCGTCGGCAACTAGGAGTTGTGATGCAAAATAGCCGATTGACATCTGCCTCCATCTTTGAGAATATCGCCAGTGGCGCGATGATTACGATGGATGAAGCGTGGGAAGCTGCGCGGATGGCTGGTTTTGCCGAGGATATTGAATCGATGCCAATGGGAATGCACACGGTAATTAGTGAAGGAGGAACTAATATCTCTGGAGGACAACGGCAGCGATTATTGATTGCGCGATCGCTAGTATTAAAACCTAAAATCTTGTTATTTGATGAAGCTACTAGTGCCTTAGATAATCGCACCCAAGCGATCGTCAGTCAAAGTTTAGAGCGTTTGAAGGTAACACGCATTGCGATCGCTCACCGTCTGAGTACCATTCGCAATGCCGATCGCATCTATGTATTCGAAAATGGTCGCGTAGTTCAAGAAGGCAGTTTCAATCAACTCACCAATCAACTAGGATTGTTTGCCCAACTGATGGCGCGACAAAAGCTTTAAAAGGAAAAATAAAGGAGAAACTATTATGCCACCTACTTTTTATAAAATTGTTCAGATAAATTGCAGCCTCGTTTTTTCACTGCTGATGTTGAATGGGTGGGGTGTTTCTAGCAAAACTGCGATCGCTGGAACTATGGAACCTGCCCAACGCACAGAGGATGTGGTTGCCATTCCTGATAGTATAAAAGTCCCAAATGGTGAGCAACTTCTTTTAAAAGCATCTGCCAAGGGTTCCCAAATTTATATCTGCAAGCTGAAATCAGAATCTCCTGAGCAGTATGAGTGGACGCTTAAAGCTCCTGATGCCGTGTTGCTGAATGAGCAAGGGCAAGATTTGGGCAAACATTATGCAGGCCCAACCTGGGAAGCCAAAGATGGTAGCAAAGTTGTGGGCAAGTTGAAATCTAAGGCAGATGCACCACAAGAAGATGCCATTCCCTGGCTATTATTAGAGGCACAATCTCATCAAGGAAATGGTATTTTCCGCCAAGTCAATTGGATTCAACGAATTAATACAGTTGGTGGAAAAGCTCCTGTTAAAGGGTGTGACAAATCATCTCAAAACCAAGAAATTCCCGTGAATTATACGGCTGATTATCTATTTTATAATATTAAGCAATAAATATTAATAAACAAGGGGCATAAGCCCCTTGTTGAGATGTTTTGATAATAATTGTTCATCGCTCTCCGGGTTATTGTGGTAGCTTCCCGGCTAGTTTCTTTTCTTGATTGAGAACAGAATTTGCATAGATTGCAAGTTGCGATCGGTTTTTGAGATTGAGGCGGCTTAAAATACTTGTCACATGAGTTTTTACCGTTCCTTCGGTAATATAAAGTTGTTGGGCAATTTCGCGGTTCGTTGCGCCAACACCAATCAAAGATAAAACCTCTTGTTCTCGTGCGGTAATTTCTGATGGCTTTGATGAGGCAGAATTTTGGCTACCTGAACCTGCTTCCGTAACTAATAATTTATCAAATAACCCCGGGCCAAATTGAGTATAGCCAGAATGACCAAAACGAATTGCATCTGCTAGCTCACTTGAAGGCATATCTTTGAGCAAATATCCTTTTGCACCTGCACGCATTGCCCCTGTTAAATAAGAATCATCATCAAATGTACTCAAGACGAGAACTTTAATATTAGGAAAGTTTTGCGTAATCAATTTTGTTGCAGTTCGTCCATCCATTTCCGGCATCCGAATATCCATTAGCACCACATCGGGCTGAAGTTCTGCAACAAGCTCTAAAGCAACTTTACCATTCTCAGCATCACCGACTACTTCCAAATCAGGTTCCTGTTCTAGCATTGCTTTCAGTCCCTGACGAATAAGGCTCTGATCGTCAACGATTAACAGGCGAATAGGAGAGGATTTATCATTTTTCATGGTAACTATCTCTTGCTGGTTTTGATGAACGATCGCATAGATATCTCCAAAAATTAATGATGCATTACCTGAAACCCTTGCAGAAACGTTACAAGATGTAACGTCTTTCATTCATCCTTCAATGCTTAGTCTCTAGGAAAGTTAGCAACAATTCGACAACCAGCGCCCGGTTTACTGACAATTTCTAACTGTGCGTTTACTTTAGCCATTCGTTCTCGCATTCCTTGGAGTCCGTAACCTGCTACGGCGCGATCGCATTCAAAGCCTTTGCCGTTATCTTGGAGTATCAACGATAGCCCCGCCGCCGTTGTTTGAATTTTGATTTGCACAGCTGTAGCATTAGCGTGTTTATAAATATTGGTTAGCCCTTCCTGGATAATGCGATACACAACATGATTTACTGAGTCGGATAGCGGTTGTGATAAATCAATTTTGCAGTATGGTAAGACATCGGTGAGGTGATAGAATTCTTCTGCAAGTTTAGCGATCGCACCTTCGAGCAATTGTCCGTGGAGTGGATCTGAGCGAATTGCCGAAACTGATTCCCGCACATCTTGCAGAGCTTCAGAACCCAATTTTTTCGCTTCTAATAAAAACGATCGCGCCCGATTAGGATCGGTTTCCCAAAGAGTTATTGCTGTTTCCATTTGCACATTTAGCGCTACCAGAGAATGTCCTAGCGAGTCGTGGATATCACGGGCAATCCGATTTCGTTCTTCTAGCGCCACCATTTCCTCAATGCGTTGATTCAGCGCTTTCTGCTGTTCGAGCGATCGCCTCAATTCTGCTTCTGTCTCCTGTAAGCGACAATTTTGCTCCTGGAGTTGCAGTTGTAAGCGGCAAAGTTTGAGTTGATGCTCCATCCGCGCAACTACCTCTTCAATCTGAAAAGGTTTGTTAATAAAATCAACGCCTCCAACCGCAAAGGCTTTCACTTTATCAAATGCCTCATTCAAAGCACTAATAAATATGACGGGAATTTTTTGTGTTTGAAGATTAGACTTGAGGTGCCGACATACTTCATAGCCGTTCATTCCGGGCATAGTAATATCAAGCAAAATCAAATCTGGAGGTTGAGCTTGTATGCCAATCAATGCCATAGAACCATTGGTAACACTCCTAACCTCGTATCCTTGCTCGGTAAGCATTGCTGATAGAAGGCGAAGATTATCTAGGGTGTCATCAACGATCAGAATATCTCCCTTGGCTGATTGGCTTAATTCCATACTTCTCAAAGGGCTAAGAGAGTTGTTGATTATCAAGCTGGTGATAATGTATTGTACAGAAATTGTGGATTATAAGTGATGCTAAATTTCATCTGTGTAACAAATCTATTGATGATATTTGTTATTTCAAAAGCGCTGCTAGATTTACATTTATTTATATATAGGAATCATATTTGATTTTTGAACAAAACTAGGTATTGTAGGGTGTGTTAGAACGCAGTTCGTAACGCACCAAACCCTTGATGATGGTGCGTTACGCTGTCGCTAACACACCCTACGTATCTTTTCAGAAATCAAATACTAGTCCTATAGTTGGCTTGATATCCGTCTACCTACTTAAGTTATTTTTGTTGGCAGTAATCAAAAATAAATTGAGTACGTAAAACTTTTTTATTTTAATTGCTTTAAATAATTCTTTCACAATTATAAATCAAGTTACAACCTTCTTTTTATCTGTTTTTTAGCTTGATTGTCCAAAATTAGCTCAGTAGAACCCAGCTACGCCTAGTGTCTGCTAAAGCAAAAAGACTTAGGAGATTCTGAAGTTGTTAAGAGAGTGATAAATTCCAACTCTCACATAATTAAGTTGTGTATTTTTTGTCAATATTACCCAAGAGGGTAATATCATCTGAGACAGTTAATCTTCTATAATTATCCAAATAAAATTCACAAAAATTAAGAAGCTTCTGTGTAAATATTCGTACCCCAACATTGCTATTTAATTTCAGGAGTTTGGATATGCATCCTCTCACCCTTCAAGTTTCAAAGCTGACTAAAAATGTGCAGTTGCGCCACATTCTTGTAGTGCCGTTTGTACTGCAAATTTCCTTAGCCGTGGGGCTTACTGGGTGGCTATCAATACACAATGGGCAACGGGCAGTTAATGAAGTTGCAATCCAACTCCGAAATGAAATCACGGCTCGAATTCAGCAGTATCTGCAAATATATGTTGAAACGCCTCATAAAATAAATGAACTCAATGCTAATGCCGTTCAACTAGGTGAAGTTAATATCCAAAATTTATCAACATTAGAGCAACACCTTTGGTATCAATTGAAGACCTTTGACACGGTGACAGCAGTTTACCTTGCGTCAGAATATGGCGAACATGTTGCAGTTCAAAGGGCGGATGATGGACAGTTTCAGGTGAAACTTTCAGGCAAGTTTACTGGGAATGAAATTCGGATTTATGCCGCAGATCGACCGGGACATTACACTAAACTTTTAAGATCGAAGCCTAATTACGATCCGCGAACTCGTCCCTGGTATGAATCGGCAGTTAAGTCTAAGAAGGCTAATTGGGGTGGAATTTATAGACTGTTTGCCACGCCAAAATATGTACTAAATGCCAGCTTACCCATTTACGATCGCGGCGACAATCTGCTAGGTGTTACTGCTGTTGATTTTTCACTGACTGGGATTAGTCAATATCTGCGGAGTCTCAAAATCGGGCGAACGGGCGAAACTTTTATTGTAGAACGCCGTACAGGATTGCTGGTTGGCAGTTCTGCCGCTCAACAACCCTACGTAATTGCAAATCCGACAGTCCCAATGATAGATCAGAATCCGGTGCGAGTTCAGGCGATCGCAAGTAACGATATTTTGACGCGACGGACTGCTAAATATTTGCAACAACACTTTGGAGACTTAACCCAGATTACTGAAAAACAACAACTAGATTTTGACATTGAGGGTAAACGGCAATTTTTACAGATTGTGCCGATGAAGAATCAGCAGGGCTTGGACTGGCTAATCGTTGTGGTTGTTCCAGAAACGGATTTCATGGATCAAATCAATGCCAATACTCGTTCAACAATTGTGCTTTGTCTAGTTGCCTTTGCACTCGCAACTGGATTAGGCATTCTTACCGCTCACTGGATTACACAGCCAATTCTGCAACTAGGAAGTACAGCCAAAGCGATCGCCTCTGGAAACTTAGACCAAAAGGTTTCTGTGAACAGTACAACCGAGCTAAACTCTTTGGCTGAGTCTTTTAACCTTATGGCACATCAGTTACGTGAATCCTTTTTAGCCTTAGCACAAACCAACGAGGAATTAGAAAGCCGAGTCACGCAACGCACCACAGAACTTGGAGAGAAAAATACCCAACTTCAAAGGGAAATTCGCGTTAGCGAAGCTGCCCAAAAGGGTCGCCAAAAAGTAGAAGCAGCACTAAAAACATCCGAAGCAGAACTCCGGTTAATGTTCGCTGCCATGACTGATATGGTAGTGGTTTTTGATGCAGAGGGTCGTTACCAAAAATATGTGCAAACGAAGTATGTGCTAACACAATCCTTCGCTTATAAACCTGATATAGATCGCATTGGCAAAAAAGTTGATGAAGTTTTACCAAAAGACATCGCCAATTTAATACTCGATGCCATTCAGCAAGCGTTGCATCTAAAAGAAGAACCCAGAAACCCTGATGGCAGCCGCAAAAATGTTTTTGTTGAATACCACTTATCCAACAAGAACCGAGAAACTTGGTTTTTAGCTAGTGTTTCGCCATTGTCTGACAATACAGTACTTTGGGTTGCTCGTGATATCACCAAACAGAAAAAAACCGAAGCTGCGCTCAAAAAAGCCAAAGAAACCGCAGATGCTGCCAACCTCGCCAAAAGTCAGTTTCTCTCCAACATGAGCCACGAACTGCGGACTCCTCTTAACATCATCCTTGGCTTTACTCAACTGCTGCTGCGAAATCGATCGCTCAACTCACAGCAACAAGAATATCTTGACACAATCAACCGCAGTGGCGAAGACTTACTGACCTTAATCAATGATGTCTTGGAAATGTCCAAAATTGAAGCAGGTCGAGTTATCCTCAACGAAACAAATTTTGACCTCTACGGGCTTCTGGATCGACTCCAGCAGATGTTTGCGTTGAAAGCCAGATCGAGAGGGTTAGAATTGATTTTGGAGCGATCGCCAGCGATTCCCCAATACATCTCTGCTGACGAAAGTAAATTACGCCAAGTTTTGGTTAATCTATTAGGAAACGCAATTAAGTTTACCAAGATTGGTCAAGTAACTTTGCGGGTAGAAACTCTGAACCAAAACATCACACCAGATGAACCCATCACCCTAAACTTCAGCGTCGAAGATACAGGTTGCGGCATTGCTGACTTCGACTTTAATCGTCTATTTGAGCCATTTGTGCAAACAGAGGCGGGACAAAAAGCTCAGGAAGGGACTGGACTGGGATTACCCATCAGCCAGCGATTTGTGCGGCTCATGGGCGGAGATATAAGAGTGAATAGCACACTAGGAAAAGGTTCAATTTTTACCTTTGATATCCGAACTCGGGCAGTAATTATGGATACCTTGCCAACGCCTGCACAGAATCGGCAAGTTATCGGTTTAGAAAAGGGGCAACCCAGCTATCGCATTCTGATTGTTGAGGATAAACTAGAAAATCGGCAGCTTTTGGTTGAGTTGTTAACCCCCATTGGCTTTGAAGTGCGCGAGGCGGTAAATGGTCAAGCTGCGATCGAGCTTTGGCAAAGCTGGTCGCCTAACCTCATTTGGATGGATCTGCGGATGCCAATCATGAATGGATTTGAGGCAACTAAATATATTAAAGCAGCGATCGCACAAGCCCCGGTGATTATCGCCTTGACCGGAAGTGCGTTTGAAGAAGACCGCATAACAGCAATGTCTGTAGGCTTTGATGACTTTGTGCGAAAGCCATTTCGGACTACTGTAATTTTTGAAAAGATGGCTGAATATTTGGGTGTTCGTTATGTTTATGCTGATGAACTAGAAAATCAGGAAAAAGCATCTTGGCCTTCTAAGACTTCATCCTTCACACCTGATTTATTAACAGTTGCAGATTTAAGCGTCATGCCCAGCGACTGGATCGAGCAACTGCATCAGGCAGCGCTTAGAATAAATGCTAAGGAAGTTCTGATGCTGATTAAGCAAATTCCTGAGCAGCACGATCGCCTTATCAAGGCACTAACCAATCTCGTAGACTGCTTCTGCTTTGAAGAAATTATTGCATTAAGGACTCCCAAAAAAAGTAAATGACCCAAAAAGGTAGATATGCAATGACCGATGACCAAATTGGGAATTGAGGATATCCTGATGCTGGAAAAACTTCGAGTATTTTTTAATGACAGCAAGCGGAACACGGAGACAAGAAAGTGCAAATCACTAAGCGCAACGTTGAGTTAAGAGTAGATGGCAGCTTAATGCGTGTTTACGTTGCGGCTCCCAAAGCAGCAGGAAAATACCCTGGTATTGTCTTCTACAGTGATATTTATCAGTTAGGTGATGCCATAACTCGTCTAGCTAACTACTTAGCAGGATACGGCTATGTAGTAGCAGCCCCAGAAATTTTTCACCGAATTGAGCCAGTTGGTTCAGTAATTGAGCCAGACGATCTTGGAAGGATGCGGGGAAATGACGATGCGCGTCGAACCTCTGTAGCTGAATATGATGCCGATTGCCTTGCTGTGATTGAATTTCTGAAAACAGAGAGTGCGGTTTCTCCAAATCAAATAGGCACTCTCGGCTTTTGTATTGGTGGACATTTAGCATTCCGCGCCGCATTTCAAAGCGAAATTCGGGCTTGTGTCTGCTGTTACCCGACTGGGATTCCTAGTGGCAAACTGGGTAAAGAGGTAGCCGATACAATCCAGAGGGTAAATGAAATTCAAGGCGAGATGCTAATGGTATTTGGTACTCTCGATCCTCATATACCAGAGAGCGATCGCAAAACCATAATAAAAGTAATGGAGAATGCTAACATACCTCATCAAGTTTTCTTGTATGAAGCAGAACATACTTTCATGCGCGACGACGGCTATCGTTATGATTCTAGTGCTACCACCGCAGCTTGGTCTGAAATAATAACTTTCTTAGGGCGTATATTTGCAGACTGAAAACGTTATTATTACTTTGTCAATTTTGAGTTGTCTGCAACGCCAACAAACCAGCACCGTAAGCAGGTTCATGCCTCGGAAAAATAACCTTTACTTTAGGAAACTTCTTAATAAGAGAGGCTGCAAACCTCTCATGGATCTTGCATCTACCGCGCCACACACTTCCTGTTGTGACTACTTCTAAAACTGAGTCAGAATTAAAAATTGCATCAATTACTGTAGATGTAGCTTTCACCAACTCTTTTACAGCATCGTCAATTATGATATTCGCTACTATATCACCTGATGCTGCTGCCAAATCTACAATTGGTGCTAAAGCCGCAATCTTTTTAACTCCCCATCCTCGCCGATATATTACTTCTACTAAATCTTCTATGCTTTCCAAATCAAGATGGTGTTTTAAACCCCCTACCAAACTCGTTGATATTTCCCGTCCATCATCAGATTTTAATGCTGCGTTCATGCCTGCGATCGCAATTTTATAGGCGCTACCTTCATCTCCTAAAATATAACCCCAGCCGCCGACTCGCTTAGTATGTCCTTGATTATTTCGCCCGAACACTATCGAACCAGTGCCGGCTGCAACCACAATTCCTACAGGCTGACCAATTCCACCAACTAAAGCAATTAAAGCATCGTTACAAATTACAATATTCGCTGATTGCAATGCCCAGACAATAGGCAATTTGCTATTCTGTAATTCTTTAACTAAATCTTTTACTAATTCAATATCTGCTGCACGACCTACACCCGCTAAACCCAAACATATTGCGTCAATCTTCACAGTATTTTTAATTATTGCTGCCTCAAAAGCATTTTGAATTGCAGATTGAATAGATTGGAAAGTTGCTTCTCTTCCTATACTCTGATAATTAGATGGCCCAGCTTCACCACGACCTAGCACTTGATATAAATCATCCATCAAGACACAAACAGTTTTGCTACCGCCGCCATCTATTCCCAAAACGTAACTCATGATTGGTAATAATATTAATTATTTTGACGCTTCGGTTCTTCTTTTAAAGGTATAAAAAAGATAGCAATCATTCCAGGAATAGTAAACAAGCAGACCAAGACAAAAAATAATGGATAGCCAAGTGCTTTTTGCAGATAACCGCTAACTAATCCGGGTAACATCATTCCTAAAGCCATAATGCCAGTGGAAATAGCAAAATGAGAAGTTTTATATTCGCCTTGGCAAATATACATTAAATAAACACTAAAAGCTGTAAATCCAAAACCATAGCCAAATTGCTCCAAGGAAACCAAGGGATATATTAATGTTAACGAAGGTTTAGTGTAAGCCATATATACATAAAATATATCAGGCAAGTTTAATGCTAAAGCCATAGGAAAAAGACATTTTTTTAATCCATATTTAGAGATTAGCAAACCTCCTAAAATTCCTCCACAAATCAGGGAGATTACCCCAAATGTCCCGTAGACTAACCCGACATCTGATGTTGATAGCCCTAAGCCTCCTACTTCTGGTTTGTCTAATAAAAATAAAGAGGCTATTTTGACAAGCATTGCTTCGCCAAATCTGTAGAGCAAGATAAAGGCTAAAATACTGATAATTTTATCCTGAGCAAAATATGAGCTAATGATTGACCAAAAGGGTATATTTTCTCTAGCTTGTATTTGTTGTCGGTTATCTGATTCAGGTAAAGGTAAAATTAGGCGATGAGAAATAAACAGGATTGCTAAAATTAAAGCTGAGAAGCCAATAGCAATAGTCCAGCTTAAAGGAATATTGTTGAGAGATACTTCAAGCTGACCTGCTAAGACTACTAATATCCCAGAGCCAAAGATTACGGCAAGTCTATAAGAAAGTGAACGAATGCCGACAAAAAACGCTTGTTGTTCTGGAGATAAAGCGAGGAGGTAGAAGCCATCTGTGGCAATGTCATAAGTTGCAGAAATAAATGCTCCTATTGTTAATGCTGCAAGGGAGATGAAAAAGAAATTTGGCAGTTGTAGAGAGAAGGCTATTAAGCCTAAGCAGCAGAACATGGCAAATTGGGTATAAAGTATCCATTTGCGTTTGGTAGAGTAAATATCGACAATTGGGCCCCAAAACATTTTGATGACCCAAGGTAGATAGAGAAAACTTGTCCAAAGGGCAATTTGGGCGTTATCGATTCCGAGTTTTTTGTAAAAGATTACGGAAACTGTGTTGATGATGACGTAAGGTATGCCGGAGGTGAAATATAGGGTGGGTATGTATGTCCAGGGCGAAGGGGTGGTGGTTTGAGGTTTCATGTTTGCCTCTAATTATCGATGCTATTAAAATTAGCATCCAATAGGACACCAATAGGATAAGTTATCTGTAATTTCCCCTTCAGAAAGACGCATTCCTACACCTCCAGATATAAATTTGTCATTACCATTGTTATATAGCCATGCTCCCCAAACCTGAGTCATTGACTTACCATCAATTTCTAGTTTAGGAAACTCTAATAACTCTTGATACACATAATTTTGTTGTGTATACCAAGGATCGTTATTACTACTACGCGCAGAGATATTTCCTGAATTAACTGCAAATCCTCCTTCACCTTCTCTTCCTAAAATAGGTTTAGCAAAGTATGAATTACCTATTCCTGTTGCACTCAGTGATGTTTTAGGAAAATATTCCCAGACTGTCCCAGCATCTTTCTCAGAAAAAAAGTCATATCCCAAATCTGTAATTAGGGCAAATACACTCTTTGGTTGCAGTGCAAAGGCAGAACCAAAGTTCACAATCACAATTTTATTCTCAAAAATTAGTTGTTCTAGAGCCGGCCATAATCTCTCACCTTTTTCATCAGTATCATGGATTAACCATTCCACTGGATACCACATAAAGAGGATATCTATTGGTTTTTTTGTTCTCTGGTCAAATAGATATTCACCATCTTTGATGCCAAGATATTCTAAGGGTAAAATGGCACTTTTGGACTCCAAATACTTGCTCAACCATCGCATAGTCCCTAAATCTTCGGCATTATTCAAAGCTGTAAATGCCACACGACAGTCTGTAATTGGTTTACCCAAATTTAATGCGGCTTTATTTATATGCTGATTGAGTGTTATTTTTAAGATTTTTTGAGCATCTAAATCTGGTTGTTGCAATCCAAAATGTCTGGCAACTTTGTTATTGCCGTCCGTACACTCAAACCAAAAACTAGGAGTTTGAGGATTAGTTTCTACTACTTTTTTTATCCCTGTTTCTGGATTCCAGCACCAGTCAAGACGCATACAAAATGGTGCGAGGAAGTCATATTTAACTAACTTGATGGTATCTTCAGGAAATCCATAGTAAAGTAGTGTATCCTCATCAAAAGTGCGGATAATTTCCCACGCTTGGGTTAAAACACTACCGACTAATTCCGATGCTTGCCGGATTTCTTGTATCGTCTGCGGTAAAACTTGATGGCAATAATAAAGAGCGTAAGGTGTTTCTTGGTCAGTTAGCGGTATACCTGTTCCTTCTTCAATAGGAGCAAAGTTGTACCAACCCATTTTCATGGACTGAAATAGACGCTTTCGTTGAGGACTGTTGAAAATATTCATAACTCTTTTATCCACCCGCATGACCACCGCGACCAAAACTACCAAAACCACTACGACCCTTGGAAGAACCGCTGGAAGTACCGACCTCTGATGAATCACCAAAACTGGTTCTTCTAATGCTACTGCCACTAGAGTAACCACTTGTGCCGCTTCTAATGCTACTGCCACTAGAGTAACCACTTGTGCCGCGACTATTGTTACTGCCACCGGAGTAACCGCTTGTGCCGCTACTATTAGATGAGGGTGGACAGTTATTGGGTTGTTGTTTAGGGTTCGGCGACGTTTTGGAGATGCAATCTGACTGTTTTGCTTCTGGGGTTGTCGCACAAGAAGCAAGTAACGATACAGTCATAACGAACACGATGAGTTGAAATAAACCTGGTTTCAATTTCATGAGTCTTTCTAAGCGAATATTACAGATGTCAGCTACGAAATTTACCAAGATAGCTACAAGGGTCAAGAATAGATTTCGCATTTCCAGATTTTTTAAGGGGTACACCCACAATTTCGAGAATTGCTAAACAAACCAGCCTCCAACCCTGTGGCAAAATTTATTAGAGTCCTTCCTTAGTTTTCCCAGCATGACCGCAACTATTCCCAATCTCCCCAGTCTTTACGACCCTTTTTCCACTGAAGCCAAGTGGCAAAAATTCTGGGAAGACAACCAAGTTTACAAAGCTGACCCCAATAAAGGCGGCGAACCCTACTGCATCGTCATTCCACCACCGAATGTCACCGGTAACTTACATATAGGTCACGCTTTTGAAAGTGCGTTGATTGATACCCTCGTGCGCTACCACCGGATGCAGGGGCGCAATACCCTGTGGCTACCCGGAACTGACCACGCCAGCATTGCTGTGCATACTATGCTGGAAAATCAACTCAAAAAAGAGGGCAAGACTCGCTACGAGTTGGGGCGCGAAAAATTCTTAGAACGCGCTTGGCAATGGAAGGCGGAGTCTGAGGGAACGATTTTGAATCAGCTACGACGCTTAGGTGTCTCGGTGGACTGGTCGCGGGAAAGGTTTACCCTGGATGAAGGTTTATCTAAAGCTGTTGTCGAGGCGTTTACTCGCCTCTACGAGGAAGGCTTAATTTATCGTGGTGAATATTTAGTTAACTGGTGTCCCGCTTCTGGGTCGGCTGTGTCTGATGTGGAAGTGGAAAATCAAGAAGTTAATGGCAATCTCTGGCATTTCCGCTATCCTCTCACCGATGGTTCCGGTTTTGTAGAGGTGGCGACAACTCGACCAGAAACTATGCTGGGTGATACAGCTGTAGCTGTTAATCCCAATGACGATCGCTACAAACATCTCATTGGTAAAACTTTAACTCTGCCGATTCTACAACGAGAAATTCCCATTATTGGCGATGAATTTGTTGACCCGACTTTCGGCACAGGTTGCGTGAAAGTGACTCCCGCCCATGACCCGAACGATTTTGACATGGGTAAGCGTCACAATCTGCCGTTAATCAATATTATGAACAAAGACGGCACTCTCAACGCCAATGCTGGGGAGTTTCAAGGACAAGACCGCTTTGTTGCTAGAAAGAATGTGGTTTCTCGCCTAGAAACAGATGGCTTTTTGGTGAAGATAGAAGATTATAAGCATACCGTTCCCTACAGCGATCGCGGTAAAGTACCTATTGAACCCCTCCTCTCAACTCAGTGGTTTGTCAAAATTCGCCCTTTAGCTGATAACACTCTCGAATTCCTCGACCAGCAAACTTCCCCAGAGTTTGTCCCCCAACGCTGGACTAAGGTCTATCGTGATTGGCTAGTAAAACTCACTGATTGGTGTATCTCTCGTCAATTATGGTGGGGACACCAAATTCCGGCTTGGTACGCTATCAGTGAAACGGGTGGACAAATTACCGATAATACGCCGTTTGTGGTGGCGAAATCGGAAACTGAAGCTTGGGAAAAAGCCAAATCACAATTTGGAGAAAATGTCCAGCTTGAACAAGACCCAGATGTGCTAGATACTTGGTTTTCTTCTGGACTCTGGCCGTTTTCAACTTTGGGCTGGCCGGAACAAACTCAAGATTTAGCAACTTATTACCCAACTACGACTTTGGTGACAGGCTTTGACATCATCTTTTTCTGGGTAGCCAGAATGACTATGATGGCTGGGCATCTTACTGGGCAAATGCCTTTCCAAACAGTTTACATCCACGGCTTGGTGCTGGATGAAAAAGGTCAGAAGATGTCAAAGACCAAAGGCAATGGTATCGATCCGTTGTTATTAATTGACAAATATGGTACTGATGCCCTGCGCTATACCCTAATTAGGGAAGTGGCTGGCGCTGGACAAAATATTCGCCTAGAATACGATCGCAAAAAGGATGAATCAGCATCTGTAGAAGCATCCCGCAACTTTACCAACAAGTTGTGGAATGCTGCCCGATTTGTAATGATGAATTTGGATGGACAAACACCGCAACAATTGGGGAACCCAATCGCTACCGAATTGAGCGATCGCTGGATTCTCTCGCGGTATCATCAAGTTGTCAAACAAACCACCAATTACATCGATAATTACGGTTTAGGGGAAGCAGCCAAAGGACTCTATGAGTTTATTTGGGGTGATTTCTGCGATCAATATATTGAATTGGTAAAATCCAGATTGCAAGCAGATGCCGATCCCACATCGCGGCGGGTAGCACAGCAAACCCTTGGCTACGTTCTGGAGGGGATTATGAAACTGCTTCATCCTTTCATGCCTCATATTACCGAAGAAATTTGGCAAACTCTCACCCAACAATCAGCAGATTCCCCGCAAACTTTGTCATTGCAAATCTATCCACAGGTGGATGCAAATTTAATTGATTCGGACTTAGAAGAACAATTTGATTTGCTAATTGCTACTATCCGCACAATTCGGAATTTACGGGCTGAAGCGGATATTAAGCCAGGGGTGAAAGTAACAGCGAATTTGCAAACTGAAAGCCAGAAGGAGCGGGAAATTCTCACGGCTGGACAGTCTTATATTAAAGATTTGGCGAAAGTTGAGACTTTAACCATTACTGACAAAGAAACAAGCCAAACTGTTGCTGTTAAAAAACCTCAGAGGGGTTTGAAGACAATTGGCTTAATTATCGCGGCCATTATCTTTGGTAGATTAGGTTTGGCTGCGGGAAATGCCATTAATGATATTCCTATCATCGGAACTTTCTTTGAAATGGTTGGTTTTGGTTACACAGCTTGGTTTGTCAGCCAAAATTTACTAACTGCTCAATCGAGACTTAAGTTGTGGAGCCAGTTTTTCCCGCAGAGAGAATTAGAACAACCACAAGAATCAGAAAATGCGATCGCAGGTGTAATTGGTACAATACAAGTGCTAATTCCTCTGAGCGGTGTGGTAGATATTGAAGCTGTGCGTGCCAAGCTAGAGAAAAGCTTGAGTAAAGCTGAAGCAGAAGTTCAGTCCCTCAGTACCAGATTAAACAATCCTAGTTTCGTAGACAGAGCTAGAGCCGATGTGGTACAAGGGGCGCGGGATACTTTAACAGAAGCACAGAAACAAGTGGAAATTTTGCGCGATCGCCTAAAGGCATTGTCGTAGGTATCGCCTGCATAGCTTAGGATAACTGTAATGGGTAATGGGAGTGTCAATAATTTCCAATAATTACCCATTAGCTATTACCAGTAAACCAAAATCAAAATATCAATTCTGGTACTTAATTATTTTATTAAATTTTTTTTGAATTTTGAGAGAAGTCGGAGCGCCGACTTCCGGCGATCTCAACTTCGGTGATTTTGAATTGGAGCGAAGCGACTTTCATGCTATATCTAGCCCAGGTGCGTAAAAACGATTTTTTAGACCAGCACCAGTTACGCTTGTTGGCGCGTCAAGAAGCTGATAACTTGTGGGCGATAATTCCAGAAGAGGCTTTCATTCTGCTAGGAAAGGGAAAGATCGTCACTGAGAATTTACTTGTTTTAGTAGAACTTTCCCCTACAGGCGACATTGAAAAAATAGAAGACGCTACCAACTGGGTACTCCATCTGGTACAAAACTATCTCACCATTGGCATTACCCCAGAATTTTTGCAGCACGAAGCCGAACGAGCAGAAGATTGGCGACAATCCTTGACGTTGCAAAACCAAGACTTAGCGCGGCGTTCCTTAGAATTAGAAGCCCGTCGCGAACAAATTCAAGCCTTAGAAGAAAGCCTCAAACGCGAGAAAAACGGTTATCCCCAAGAAGAAAGTTAAAAGCAATGCTTTTGAGAGTCGCATAGCGCCTGGTGACACCTTGGCCGACTTTCCCCAAAATCAGGGTTTCAGATCGAATCCGTTTGTATCGGAATTATTCCTTTTTCCTCTCCCTCTGCGCCCTCAGAGGATCTGCGGTTTTTTAATCATTTAAAAGATACTAAACTTCTACCTTATGCTCCCAGACTCGGACAAATTATCCTCCGAGTGACATTGAATAAAAATTTAGAAATCCTTTCCCCAAAGACAGTTTAAGAATTTCATTCACGGGTATTGGCTTTAAGTCAATGTCAACATAAAAATTTTTATAGCGTCGGTGAATAAAGCGCAACCTCATACAGAATTGGTATAAGTATGCTGTATTCTTAACTTCACCGATAAATTTATTTTTGATATAAATGCTTAATTTTATTTCCTATTTGCTTTTGGCTCAAGCAACGCCTTCTCCAGCAACTGAACCCCAGGAAATCTTCATTCCCCAACAAACAAGACCTTTACCCGGACATCTTGATACAATACCAGTATTTAACAGTAATAACCCAGAAGTAGTTCAGAGTGAAGGTATTCTGCTGTCTACATTTCCTCCCCAGGGTAAAAGAGTGCCTAGCGCCCACCTGAACTTTTTATGGAAGGGACGCTTTGATTTATTTTCTCATCATATTGCTAGAGCCATTGAGACTCCAAATGATTTGCGGACTCTTTATTTGGGGGTGATTGTTTACAATCCCAGCGATCGCCCTGCAACTATAAATATCTTACAAGCAGCCAGTTATCTTAGTCAACCTGACGCACCTTTTCTCAAACTTCCCCCCATGCAGTTAAATAATTCGGGAAACATTTATGCTGGGCCAGGCGATCGCGTTATGAATGATGTGCTACGAGGAAAACGGCAGTTAGGATGGCCAGCCCAGTTGCTAATTCCACCAAAACAAAGCCGGATGTTAATGAATCATCCAATTCCAGTGCGTCCTTTAACACCGCCATTGAATGGACGTTCTACTTTGTTGCGTTTGTACAGTGATAGTCCAGTTTATATGGCGAACCTAGCGATGTTTGCCAAACCCAATCCAGATGCTACTGAACGAGCGCCCACTCTAAAAGAATGGGAAAGCTTGTTAGAAAATGGTGATTTTGCAGGGCCGCGTGAACCTGCCCCTAGTCCTCCAAATAACCTGACAGCGACAGCAGAAATTTACGGTCGGGTAGCAGCGGTAGCTGTTGGCTCTCGTTGGCAAGCACGAGTTACCAACTCCAATAGTTCATACCTGACAATTCCCGCTTCAGGACAAACTTTTTCCTACGGTTTAAGTACCCTTTTGGCAGGTAAAATGGGTACTGGACAAAACCAAACTGCCAAACTCGCGGTGCGTTATCCTGGTACTGCTTACGAAGCTCACGGCAACTACGGCATTGAATACAACATCTCTTTACCTTTAATCAATAATACGGGCAAACTACAAACTGTAAATGTGCTTTTCCAAACACCTATCAAAGAAGACGAGTTAAGTAAAGCTGGGCTTCGCTTTTTTTCACCACCCCAACCATCCGTCTTTTTTCGAGGCACAGTTCGTATTCGCTACAATGACGATAATGGCTTACCCAGAACCCAATATTGGCATTTAGTTCAACAACGGGGACAGATGGGACAACCGCTTGCTCAATTAAAAATGTCTCCAGGCCAGCTGCGATCGGTAGAAGTGGATTTTCTCTACCCACCAGATGCTACACCCCCTCAAATGTTGACAATTCAAACTGTAGACCAAAAATAAGGCAGAGGAAAGAAGGCAAGACTTACCTAAAAACGTGTATAGACGCGAAGTTTCGCGTCTATACATAGGTTTATGCTAGGTTAATCGTTTTAGCAAAGTTAGGCAATCACAGTAATATTTGCACTACCAAGCAGTGCGTTATTCGAGAATTGGGCTATTTGAACTTGTGCTGTACCACCTAATCCATCTTTATCAAAGAATAAGCTACCCGTACTTTGATTGTAGATGAAGCGATCGCTTGCGATTGTAGCGATCGTACCAAGTCGGAACAGGCTCTGATCGAGTGTTGTATCCTGAGCTTGGCTCAGTCCAAATTCCGCCTTAGAAATGAAGATAGTATCATCAGCACCAGTAAAATCGGTAATTGTATCATAGCCTCCAGTGCGGGTATCAGTCAGATATAAGCTATCTCGACCAGTTCCACCAGTCAGCGTATCTTTACCAACTCCACCATAGAGGCTATCATCACCTATACCGCCGACTAAGCTGTCATTACCCGAATTACCAAAGAGGCGATCGTTACCATCTCCTCCGATCAAGGTGTTAGCACCAGTATTTCCCGTCAGGATGTTATTAAGGCTGTTACCAGTACCAGTGATTGCTCCGGTTCCAGTCAGGGTCAAGTTCTCCAGGTTATCTCCCAACACCCAACTCACTGAAGAGTTAACTAAATCTGTGCCTGCATTTAAGCCTTCAGTAATGATATCGCTGAGGTTGTCTACGGTGTAAATGTCATTCCCATCTCCACCATTGAGACTATCAATCCCTGCACCTCCATCCAAGGTGTCATCGCCTGTACCGCCTAACAAGGTGTCATTACCTGAGCTACCAAAGAGACTATCCTTACCATCTCCTCCAGTCAAAGTGTTCGCACTACCATTTCCAATCAGGATGTTATCAAGGCTGTTACCAGTACCAATTGTCGCACTTCCAGTCAGAGTCAAGTTCTCCAGGTTATCTCCCAACACCCAACTCACCGAAGACTTAACTAAATCTATGCCTGCATTTAAGCCTTCAGCGATCGTATCCTTCAGGTTATCTATGGTGTAAGTATCATTGCCGGCTCCACCATTGAGACTATCAATCCCTGCACCTCCATCCAAGGTGTCATCGCCTGCACCACCGATTAGGCTATCATTGCCTGCACCACCAATTAAGCTATCATTGCCATCTCCTCCGCTCAAGATGTTAGCAGCAGTATTTCCAATCAGTACGTTATCAAGGTTGTTACCAGTACCATTAATTACCCCGCTTCCAGTCAGGGTCAACTTCTCCACGTTATCTGCCAACACCCAACTCACCGAAGACTTAACTAAATCTATGCCTGCATTCAAGCCTTCAGTAATAGTATCGTTCAGGTTGTCTACGGTGTAAACATCATTGCCGGCTCCACCATTGAGACTATCAGTCCCTAAACCTCCATCCAAAGTATCATCGCCTGCACCGCCCAACAAGGTGTCATTACCTGAGCTACCAAAGAGGCTATCGTTACCATCTCCTCCGCTCAAGATGTTAGCACCAGTATTTCCAATCAGGATGTTCTTAAGACTATTACCAGTACCATTGATTGCGTCGGTTCCAGTCAGGGTCAAGTTCTCCACGTTATCTGCCAACACAAAACTCACCGAAGACTTAACTAAATCTGTGCCTGCATTTAAGCCTTCAGTAATTGTATCGCCGGCATTATCTACGATGTAAATATCATTGCCGATTCCACCAATGAGACTATCGGCTCCTAAACCTCCATCCAAGGTGTCATTACCTGCACCGCCCAACAAGGTGTCATTCCCTGCACCACTAATCAGATTATCGTTACCATTTTCTCCGCTCAAGATGTTAGCGGCAGTATTTCCAGTCAAGATATTATTAAGGCTATTACCAGTACCATTAATTGTGTCGGTTCCAGTTAAGGTCAAATTCTCTAGGTTATTTCCCAACACCCAACTCACTGAAGACTTGACTAAATCTGTGCCTGCATTTAAGCCTTCAGTAATAGTGTCGCCGATGCTGTCCACAATATAAGTGTCATTGCCTTTACCACCAATGAGACTGTCATCTCCTGTACCACCATCTAAGGAATCATTGCCGTCACCACCATCGAGTGTGTCACTATCACCTAATCCTTGGAGCGTGTCATTGCCCAGCAATCCTGAGATGCTATCGCCGTTCACCGTACCAGTCAGGTTATCTGCACCTGAAGTGCCATTAATCGGAGGGGTGATTTCATTAATAGTCAAGTTGACGGTAGCAGTGCTACTGCCTCCATGCCCATCACTTATGGTGTAAGTAAAGCCGTCAGAGCCATAATAGTTTTGGCCAGGCGTATAAGTGTAAGTACCATTGTTGTTGTTAACTAAGCTTCCTTGGCTAGGTTGGGTAAAGCTAGCAATGCTCAATACGTCACTAATATCAACATCTGTATCATTGCTTAACAGATTAGTAGCGCTAATGATAAGGGGTGTGTTTTTGTTTGTGGTGATTTTGTCGTTAACAGCAACGGGAGCATCATTCACCGCCGTAATATTAATATTGCGGGTAACGCCGATACTATTAACAGTCCCATCATTGACGATAAAGCTGACGGTACGAGGTGTAGTACTGGGGTTGTCGCTGCTGTTGGTATAAGTAATAGATTGCAGTGCAGTTTGATAATTAGCGACGGTGGCACTGCCAGTTAAGGTTAAAACACCTGTGCTGCTGTTGTAGCTGCCAGTAATTCCATTTTGGTTGGTGAAGGCGAGGGTGTCTTGAGCAGAGACAAAACCACTGGTAATGCTGACGGTGGCACTAGCCAGGTTGGGGGAATCTACGTCGCTAACAGTGATACCTGAGTCAATAGGTGTAGTAGCATTCTCAGTGTATACTAGGGCAGAATTGGTGGCAGTAGCAACGGGTGCATTATTAACTGCCGTAATATTAATATTGCGGTTAACTGTGGCACTATTAGCAGTCCCATCATTAACGATAAAGCTGACAGTACGAGTTGTGGTACTGGGGTTATCACTGCTGTTGGTATAAGTAATGGAACGCAGTGCGTTTTGATAATTAGCAAGGCTGGAACTACCTGTTAAGGTTAAGACACCTGTATTGCTGTTATAGTTCCCCGTAATCCCATTTTGGTTGGTGAAGGCGAGAACGTCTTGAGCAGAAACGAAACCACTGCTAATGCTGACGCTGGCACTAACTAGGTTAGCGGAGTCTACATCGCTGACGGTGATGCCTGAGTCAATAACTGTAGTGGCTTTCTCGGTGTATGTCAGGGCAGCGTTAGTGCCAGTTGCAACGGGTACATCATTCACCGCCGTAATATTAATGTTGCGGGTGAGGGCAGTACTATTAGTAATCCCATCATTAACTATAAAGCTGACGGTACGAGGTGTAGTACTGGGGTTGTCGCTGCTGTTGGTATAAGTAATGGAACGCAGTGCTGTTTGATAATTAGCAACGCTGGAACTGCCAGTTAAGGTTAAGATGCCTGTGCTGCCGTTGTAGCTGCCCGTAATCCCATTTTGGTTGGTGAAGGCAAGAATGTCTTGAGTAGAAGCGAAACCACTGCTAATGCTGACAGAGGCACTAGCCAGATTGGGGGAGTCTATATCGTTGACAGTGATAGCTGAGTCGATGGTTGTAGTGGCGTTTTCGGTGTATGACAGGGCAGAGGCAGAACCAGAGGTGATTGTCGGGGCAGCCCCAGTGTTGTTGTTTAGTTGAGCGTATATCCCATTGCCAGAACCATCTTGACCATTGCTACTAGTCCAGGAGATGACAAAGTCACCGCCTGCATTCATTGCTACTGTGGGGTTACTTTGATTATTAGTGGTGTTGGTATTGACCTTAAATTCACCCCCTTGAGCCACCCCAGCACTGTTGTAGCGTTGGGCATATATTCCTTCACCATCTCCATCCTGAAGAGAGCTTTGCCAGGAAATGATAAAGTTCCCCCCTGTATCCATAGTTATGGTGGGGTTACTTTGATTATTAGTGGTGTTGGTATTGACCTTAAATTGACTCCCTTGAGCCACCCCAGCACTGTTGTAGCGCTGGGCATATATTCCTTCACCATCTCCATCCTGAAGAGAGCTTTGCCAGGAAATAACAAAGTTACCATCTGTATCTATCGCTACTGTGGGATTACGTTGATTATTAGCGGTGTAAATATTGACCTGAAATTCTTGCCCTTGAGCTACCCCGGAACTATTGTAGCGTTGGGCATATATCCCATAACCATCCCCATCCTGATAGCTACTCCAGGATATGATAAAGTCCCCATTTCCATCCATCGCTACGGTGGGGTTATTTTGATAGCCGGGGGTATGAGTATTGACCTGAAATTCTTGCCCTTGAGGCACCCCAGAACTATTGTAGCGTTGGGCATATATCCCATAGCCAGAATCGTCTTGACCATAGCTTTGCCAGGAAATGACAAAGTCACCCCCTGCATCCATCGCTATTGTGGGGTTATTTTGATCGCCGTTGATGTAGGTATTGACCTGAAATTCTTGCCCTTGAGCTACCCCGGAACTATTGTAGCGTTGGGCATATATCCCATAGCCAGAACCGTCTTGACCATCGCTTTGCCAGGAAATGACAAAGTCACCCCCTGTACCCATCGCTATTATGGGGTTCTTTTGATTCTTGCTGATGGTAGTATTGACTTTGAATTGCTCTCCTTGTTCCACCCCATCATTGTTGTAGCGTTGGGCGTATATCCCATAACCAAAACCGTCTTGACCATCGCTTTGCCAGGAAATGACAAAGTCCCCATTTGTATCTATCGCTACTGTGGAGTTGGATTGATTGGCAGCTGTATAAGTATTAACTTGGAATTCAGTCATGAAAAAACCTCTGAAAAAAACTAAAAGTTTGATTTCAAGAATTACGCTCTGATTAAGCAGACTCTTTAATCATTAGGAATCACTGCACTCGGTCGCAGCCAGTAGTTCAACTCTGGTGCAGTAAATGCTTGGCGGATTTCTTTTCGTTCCTGGTTTAAAACCATCGGACGCTGTACACCAGCAAGAAACTGCACATCATAAAGCTCTTGACAGCCTGCGGTGAATTTCAGCATCCCTACCTGCTGCCCATTTCGTAAATCCACTACTGCCACACCACATAGCAACTGCTCAAAGCGTTGGGCAATGGGCAACCCCCCAAAAATATGCCGTTCCCGAATCTGGCATAGTCCCACTAGGGCGTAATATCCCACGCAGCACAACCCCCGCAGAAATCCAGGGAGTACACAGACTACCTGTTTGTCGCCTGATTCTGGATGAATGCGCCATATTTCCCCAGCACCAGAGTTGAGTAGCCACAAAAACCCGTCATGCCAGATTGGGGAATGGGGCATTGATAATCCATCTACAATAATTTCATTGCTCTCTACTTCCACAACGACCCCACCGTTGGCTTTACCTGGTCGCCATCCACCGACGGTATCTGTCGCACCAAGGGCAGTCACATACTTGGGGTTGCCATCCACCATCGCCAATCCATTCAGGTGGCAGCGGTCTTCTGGTACTACTTGGGAAATAAATTTGGGATGCCAGCGCGGTACAAAGCTAAAGTCTGGACTCAAGGCAGAGAGACAGGAAAAGCGGGTATTGACAATCCATAGTCCTTCTCTGCCAAATTCTAGGTCGTGAATGTTCAAGTCGCCTGTGAAGTATGCCATCCGTGGTAGGTAGAGGGCATCGTAGCGTCCGGGCTGGTCTTCTAAAAACTCATAAGCTAATGCGGGCGCATTGGCTAACAAACAGACTTCGTGATGGCTTGCCAGTGCCAGACGGGAACCATGAACTGCTAACCCCATTGGTTTAGAAAATTGGCGTAACAGCATGGTAATCTGTTGTCCATTCCAGCCCACAACTGCTAGTTTCCCGGCTTGGTAGGTGGTGATGGCAACTGAGCCTCCTGCTTGACTTAGCCAGGAGATAAATCCGCGATCGGCATCACACTGAATGAAGTTATTCTCTTCTGGGGCAGTACTGGTAGTGGTAGAGGTGGCTAACATAAATAAGTTGAATTAAATTTCAAATTTTGTTGGGGAAATTTGGATTTAGTTGAATACAAAAAAAGAGTCAGTGGCTCTAGCCCTTAAAATTGAGCAATTTATCGCTCACTATGAATCGTGAAAAACTAATGACACAGAATAGGTAAGGTGAATTTTGAAGGGGAATCAACCACAGAGGCACAGAGAACACAGAGTCAGAGGAAAAAAAGATGTTTAAGAAGTATCTCACTCAGCAAACTTGGCTTCATAGACTACTAAGCGTGTCATAATTGTTAATAAACAAGCCTGTACTAGGAACACACCTAAATCGCCCCCAGACAACAAGTCACGCCGCTATAAAGCTGCACTGGATTTAATCTTTGTAAACATTTTGAACTTAGTTTTTTTATAATTTCTTAGTGGTAAATTTTATTTAGCATTACATTGTCATAATAAAGACTATTTCTTTAAATAAAATCTGTATTTTTACTGAACATAAAACTTGTTCAAAACTTTAATAATTCGCAGCCCGCCTCAGCAGTTTTCTTGTTATGTCGAGAAGCATTAAACTTGAAAAAGTTCGTAGGTGTGACATTGCCAACTGCTATATTAGGTATTGAGCCGAGATCCGTAGAAGTGCGATAAATAAGCTTGAAATTAGTGAGGACAAAAGTAATAAATACTACAAGAAGTACTAAGCAATGTCTGAAATCCCTACTAAAAAAGGATTATAAAGAAAATTGTTATTTAAGCTGAAATTACCCAAAAAAGCTTTTTTTGGGTGTGCTATTTGAAGTGTACTGCGGAGGTAGGATGAGACAAGAAGAGTATGGTGTGACAGTATGGTTCACTGGTCTCAGTGGTGCAGGGAAAACTACTATCTGTCAATTTGTGGAGAAGGAACTGCGGATACAGGGATATAGAGTTGAAGTTCTGGATGGCGATGCGGTGCGTCAGAATCTATGTAAAGGGTTGGGTTTCAGTAAAGAAGATCGAGAAGAGAATATTCGGCGCATTGGCTTTGTGGCTCATCTTCTTGCCAGAAATAATGTAATTGTATTGGTTTCGACCATTTCTCCTTACCGCGAAATTCGAGAAGAAGTGCGCCAAAATATTCCATATTTCATTGAAGTTTACGTCAATGCATCATTAGAAGTTTGTGAACAGCGAGATGTAAAAGGCTTATATAAAAAAGCTAGATCCGGGGAGATTAAGCACTTCACTGGTATTGACGATCCGTATGAAATACCACTTCATCCTGAAGTTGAATGCAAGACTAACCAAGAAAGTGTTATCCAAAGTGCAACTAAGGTTTTAGAAAAGCTGGAAGAGTTGGGTTATATAGTTCCTAATGTGAATAAATTATGAGTTAAAGAAAGTTTTTAACTCATAACTCTTACTAGGATGCTAATAATTGCCGAATCATCCTAGCTACAGCTTTTTGTGTAAAGCGGCTGGCAATTTGTTGACCTAAACGTTGTACATCTGAATTTACCAATAACTGGGCAACTTTGGGCGCAAATTGTATTGGATCAAAGCCTTGTGTTTCTTGGAGAATACCTAATATACGTTTAATATGCTCTAAAGTTTGTTGTTGCTCAACTGTTGCTGCTGGAGTTTCATTAACTGCTGTCAAACCAACACGTTCGCGCAACAATGAGGTAAAGTTATGCAAAACATTTTTACCTAAAGCATCGAGTCCGCTAACAGATTCATCTACTAGCTTGTCACGAATAAAAGCACCGCGTTCAGATGATAAAAATTCTATCCCTTGATTCAGTACTAAGTTGAAGTCGTAGTCTTGACTATTACGCGCATTACGTAACAAGTTCTCTAAGCGATTCCAGCGAAATCTCCCATCTTTAAATAGCAAATCTTGCAATGATGCTCTTAATTGCGGTGCTGGATCTGTTAACAGGCGTTTGGAAACGTAAGGATAAGCTTCGCTGAGGACTTTAAAGTTGGGATCTATAAATATTGCAATCCCTTCGAGGGTAACGAGGGAACGAATAATTAAGGCGTAGTAAGGCGGTACGCGGAAAGGATACTCATACATCAAAGCCGATAGTTCATCGGTGATGCTTTTAATGTTAAGGTCGGCAACGCTGGCTCCTTGGGCATCTGCAAAGACTCTAGCAAAAGCTGGGATAATCGGTGTTAAATCGGTTTCTGGTGATAAGAAGTCTAATTTAACGTAGTCTTTTGCTAACCCTTCAAAGTCCCGATTGACGACGTGAACGATCGCTTCAATTAAACCATAACGCTGTGGTGGCTTAATCTCGCTCATCATTCCGAAGTCGAGATAAGCTAATTTGCCATCTGGTGTTGCTAATAAATTACCAGGGTGGGGATCGGCGTGGAAAAATCCATGTTCTAGGAGTTGGCGCAGGGAACACTGGACACCCACTTCAATTAGATAACGAGCATCTATGCCTTGGGCGCTAATTTCTTCTGTCTGGGTTAATTTAATACCGTTAATCCATTCCATCGTCAAGACGCGACGATTGGTATATTCCCAGTAGATTTTCGGTACGTAGATGTCTTTTATATGACCGTATAACTCGAAAAATCTTTCAGCATTTTCACCTTCATGAATATAGTCCATCTCTTCAAAGATGCGATCGCCTAATTCATCAAGAATCCCAACTAAGTCACTTCTTACCCGTTTGACCTTTTTCTGCACCCAAGCGGCAAGTTTACGCAAGATATACAAGTCAATAGCGATCCGCTCTCTTAAGTCAGGACGTTGGACTTTTACCGCGACTTCTTCACCTGTTTTTAGCTTACCTTTATAGACTTGTCCCAAGGAAGCCGCAGCAATTGGCTGGGCGGAGAGTTCGGCGTAAACCTCTTCTGGAGGTGCGCCTAGTTCTTCCTGGATAAACTGGTAAGCAAGTTCGTTAGGAAAAGGTGGTAATTGGTCTTGTAGTTTAGTTAATTCTTCTAAGAATACGGTAGGAACTAAATCTGGTCTGGTGGACAAAGCTTGTCCAATTTTGATGTAAGCAGGCCCCAGTTTGGTCAGCAATTCTCGTAGCTGAGTGGCTCGGCGGCGGTCATTTTTGACGACAATTCCCCGTTTACTGTCCGACCACAACCCAAAAACAAAGGAGAAAGTCGGCCCCAACACGGCGAAAATCCGCCGTAAAACTTGCAGGGGTCTATTTTGGTAGTGCGCCGCTATGCTCACAGGATCGTAAAGCGTCTCAGGTTGAGCAGATGTCCTCACCTTTTGGGCAGCTAAGAGTCTTGGCGAACGTACAACTAAGCTTGATGTACCATTTTCTTCTGGCACTATATCTATAACGTCCAGTTCGCCTCGGCTATCTGTGCCGTTGCGACTGTCCTCCTGAATCGGTCGGGAACTAGGGGGAAGTGTCTTAACAATCATGAAGAAGGCCACCAGTCAGAACGATCACATTAAGGATTGTAACAATTTCTTTACGAATTGGGAATTGGGCATTGGGAATTGAAAAGAGCGGAGGGGAAAACTAATCTCCCTGCTCCCTGCTCCCTTGCTTCTTCCCCATTCCCAATGCCCAAAGTTTTGTTACAGTTAAACGGTCATACTAGTTCAATAGTATTAGGTATTGCTAGTTGCTGAAATATCATACCTATTGTCCTGTAAATTAGAAGTATCCGGCATCTGCCCTTGTGGAGAATTTGGCTTGATGTTGCTTTGTCTGCGAATTGAAAACTTTGCCCTAATCGACCAACTGGAATTGGAATTTGGCGCTGGACTAAATGTGCTTACAGGTGAAACCGGCGCTGGAAAATCGATTATTTTGGATGCCATTGATGCCGCTTTAGGCGGTAAAGTCTCTAGTCGAGTGATTCGCACGGGGACGAGTCGCGCAATGGTAGAAGCGACTTTCACCTCAAATGCCCCCTTAGCCGCTTGGTTGACCGAACAAGAAATAGATTTGCTTGATGAAAATTCCGTAGTCATTAGCCGAGAAATCACAGCTACTGCTAGTAATATCCGCAGCCGATCGCGGGTAAATGGTGTGTTGGTAAATCGGCAGATTATGGGAGGAATGCGCGATCGCTTGGTGGAAATCACAGCCCAAGGTCAAACTGTACAAGTAGGACAATCTGCCCAAGTCCGCGACTGGCTGGATTTATATGGTGGCGACTCTCTAATGCAGCAACGCCATAAAGTCGCCACGAGTTTCACTACTTACCAACAGGCGCATTTAGCACTAGAAAAACGCCGGACATCGGAACGGGAAAGATTACAACAACTTGATTTACTCGCTTATCAAGTGCAGGAATTGGGAGCAGCTAATCTGTGCGAACCGAATGAGTTGGAACAGTTGGGACAAGAACGGGAACGCCTGAATCATGTCGTCGATTTGCAACAGATGAGTTACAAGGTCTATGAGGCTTTGTATCAAAACGATCGTGAAACTCCTGCCGCCGCAGATTTGTTGGGAGACAGTGAAGCGATATTAAATGACATGGTGGAGTATGATACCCAACTACAACACTTGTTGGAGTTGGTGCGAGACGCGCAAGCTGCGGTAATGGAAGTGGGAAGACAGATTAATGCTTATGGGGATGGTTTGGAAGCCGATCCGCAGCGATTGGAAGAGGTGGAAGAACGGATTCAGGAATTAAAGCAAATTTGTCGCAAATATGGGCCGACACTTACAGAAGCGATCGCTTATTACCAACGCATCCAAGGGGAGCTAGGCGAACTTAACGATAGCGAACAATCAATTGAAAAGCTAGAACAGCAAGAAAAGGCGTGTTTTGAAAAACTTACCCAAGCAACTAATCAGTTAACTCAACTGCGGAGTAAGGCGGCTGCTAATTTAGAATCACGTTTGATAGCTGAACTCAAGCCTTTAGCGATGGAAAAGGTAAAGTTTCTGGTTGAGATAATGCCTGCTTTCCCCACTGCTATGGGAGCAGATAAAATTACTTTTACATTTAGTTCCAATCCTGGAGAACCACTGCAACCTTTAACGGAAGTTGCTTCTGGTGGGGAAATGAGCCGCTTTTTATTGGCGCTGAAAGCTTGTTTTTCTCAAGTTGATGTGGCTGGGACAATGGTATTTGATGAAATTGATGTCGGCGTTTCGGGAAGAGTCGCCCAAGCGATCGCAGAAAAATTACACCAGTTAAGTCAACGCAACCAAGTATTGTGTGTTACCCACCAGCCTTTAGTTGCAGCAATGGCCGATCGCCATTTCCGGGTAGATAAGCAAACGATTAATCAAGGTAAAGGTAAAAAAGCTAACAATGGCAACGCTGAACAGCGTACTGTTGTGAGAGTTACTACCTTGGATAATTTAACTACTCGCCGGGAAGAATTAGCACAGTTAGCTGGTGGTAAATCAGCAAGTGATGCGATCGCTTTTGCCGAATCTCTGTTATTGCAAGCTGCTAACCACCGTCAAAAAATTAAAAATTAAACATAAATTTACACCGTTGATGCTTCTAGTAATGATTGACCGAGATAACCTCCTTCAGCTTTGACACCAGGTAAAGCAAAGAAATATCCACCACCAATAGGGCGAATATACTCCTCCAAAGGTTCCCCACTTAAGCGATTTTGCACCGTCACAAAGCCCTTTTCTAAATCAGCCTGAAAACAGACAAACAACAAACCCATATCTAAATGTCCAGATTTGTCAAAGCCGCGTGAATAGTTGAAACCACGCCGCAGAATCAAACCCAATTCTGATTTTCGGGGATTAGCAAGGCGGATATGGGCATCTAGGGGGATTTGTTGACCTTTGGGATCTTGAGCATAATTAGGAATATCTTTCTCGTGGTTCATCCCCAAGGGTGCGCCAGAATCCTTACTGCGGCCAATAATTGTCTGTTGCTCCTGTAGTGGTGTCCGATCCCAGCGTTCGACTAAGTTGCGGATTACCCGCACTACTTGATAGCTTCCCCCTGCTGTCCAAGCTGGTTCGCCACTTTTTGGCTCTACCCAGACAATCCGGTTCATCAATTTTTCATCGCTAGCATCTAGATTTGCTGTACCATCTTTGAAACCAAGTAGGTTACGCACTGTGGTTTTGCCAAGCTTTTTATGAGTATTGGGTGGTAGAAAACCCTCTATTTGCCAACGCAGAGTTATCAAGTCAGGCAGATTCTTGATAATATCCCGCAAAGCGTGGATATTCGCTTCTTCTGTGTTGGCACAAAATTGCAGCAGTATATCCCCATGACACAAATCCGGGTCAAGTTGGTCATTGGAAAAACCTGGCATGGTGCTTAACCGCTTGGGTTTTAATTTGCCAAGTCCAAAACGGTTATCGACGAAAAGCGAATCCCCCACTGCTAGGGTGATGGTGAGGTTATCAGGAACCACTACAGACCCAAGAATTCCCGAATCATTGGGTGGAAATTTGGGGTCGCGGAGCTTGGGTGTTCCCCCTGCCATGAGAAACTGAATGCGATCGCTCAAGGTTTGAAACAATCGTACTAAATCCGCTTTGGTTTTAGCTGTTGTGTCAAATGCCACCATCAAGGCAGAAGCCGGCACAGGGGTAATAATACCTGCTTGGTGAATACCAAAAAATGGCACAGTCTCTTCCGATGGGTCTTCAGCACTTTCCGAAAAAGTGCGATAACCCAAACTGGTCAAAGCTGCTACTCCACCGGCTGCCGCCATCCCAATGAGCAAGTCACGACGGCTGATTCGGGGAGTAATGCGTAAACTTGGTTGCTCTGAACTAGACATAGTTTACTCCTCTGGGAATTATTGATAAATTAGTTCACGCCTAGAGTGCCGCGCAGTTGAGACAAATCTTCCGAAAGAGCAGCGATCGCTGTTTTCATATCTTTCTTGTCTGTTTCGCTTACTTTGTCGTAGGTAGCAAAACCACCATCAGGGGTTTTATACTTAGCAAGTCCTTGATTAACTTTGGTAAAGTTAGCATCCACACGCGCTAGTAAATCTGGGTTGGCTTTTTGAATGACGGGGCGCAATAACTCCACAATTTTTTGGGAACCCTCGACGTTAGCGCTGAAGTCCCACAGGTCAGTATGGCTGTAACGGTCTTCTTCTCCAGAAATTTTGGTAGCAGCCACTTCTTCAATCAACCCAGCAGCACCGCCAACCATATTTTTCGGTTCAATGGTCAAGGTAGCAATGCGCTTTTGTAATTCCAGTCCATCTTTCTGTAGCTTTTCGGCAAAAGGTTTCATCCCTTTTGTCGTTTTGTCCTGGAATAAAGCTTTCTCTATGCGATGGTATCCAGTGAATTGCGGGTCAGCCTCTTTTTTTGCAAAGTCATCGGCACGGGAATCCATCGTTTTATCGAGGTCGGAGAATAATTCAGCTATCGGTTCTGCACGTTCCCAGTGAACATGGGTAGAGGCATAAAGTTTCTGGGCTTTAGGAAGGTCGCCAGCAATCACGGCATCGGTGAAGGTCTTGTTGTCTGCCACCAGTTGGTCAACTTCTTTGGTGACGTAGACTTTATACTCTGCGATCGCACCTACTAATTTACCTCGATCTATAGTCCCTTTGGCTTGAGAATCTCCAACTCCTGCTTTGACAGTGATTTTCCCTTTGGGATTGCTGCGTAAACCGCAAGCCATATCATATTCACCTGGTTCTAGATTGGTTTTGAGTTTTTGAACGAAGCCAGGAGCAATATTTTCCCGTTCCTCAATGACTTTCACCCCAGACAAAATCTCCCACTCCAAAGGTTGGCTGCTTTTATTGGTAAGCACAAAGCTGTTTTGCCCAGATGCTACCGTCAGCTGATTGGGTTCGCAACCTTTATCTGTCACAGTCAAGGCAGTTTCGGCAGAATTGTTAGTAGAAGTATCGCTAGCTACTTTCGCTTCTGGAGAATTACTCCCGGAAGTATCATTTGATTTATTCGATTCACAGGCCGCTACTGTCAAGGCAATCAGACAGATAATTGTTGAGTGCTTTAAAAAATTTTTCATTGTTTTATTTCTCCTAAAAATTATTGAAGTACTAAGAATGTCTTGCTGTAGGCTTCTGTCCAGCGTTATCCCCCAAGAAGAACAGCAACATGGTAGGAATTAGATAACCACAATAGGCGATCGCCTCGCTCACCGTCGGGGCATCGTTATACCCAAAAAATCCCGCCAAAAGTGAACCTATAAACCCATTATTAGGAATTACTCCACTAGCATCAAATACCACTGTTTGCAGTAAATTCCACACCCCAGCTTCATGGAAAGCTCTCACCCCACTTGCTAAGAGTCCAGCAGCAACCAAGATAATAAAGGCTCCTGTCCATTTAAAAAATCGCCGCAGATTGATGCGAATACCACCTTGGTAAATACCTATACCTACGGCTACTGCTGCTGCATATCCAAATAATGCTCCCATTGGAGCTTGAATTCCCAAATTTTGCTGGAATGTTGCCAGTAGAAACACTACTGTTTCCAAACCTTCTCGCAGCACAGCAAAAAATGCCATTCCCACCAATGCTGTACCCCATTTATCCCCTGACTGAATGGCTGTTTCAATTTGAGACTGTAACTCGCCTTTCATAGAACGAGCAGCACGGCGCATCCAAAAAACCATCCAGGTGAGAACCGCAACTGCGACGATGGAAATTACTGCTGCAAATAATTCTTGTTCTTGTTGTGGAAAATCCTGGCTAGTTACTTGCAAAATAATTGCAGCTACTAGACAAAAAAAAGTCGCTAGTGCAATGCCAACCCACACTGACTTCATCAAATGGGTACGTCCAGTTTGCTTGAGATAACTGGCAATGATCCCCACGACAAGTGCAGCTTCAACGCCCTCTCGGAACATGATCAAGAAGGGAAAAAGCATGGATAACCTTATTAGTTATAATTACTATCAAATCATCATGAGAATAATAACTTACTTGAGAAGATTTGTATACAACTGCAAGTTAAAAAATCTCTAAAATCCTAGAAGCATAAATTTCTCGTTGAATTTCCAGTCTGTCAAACATTACAGACTGGAAATTCTGTCAATCTATAAAAGAATTCCTACAACCACGAACAACTATAGGAATCCTATTTGATTTATGAAAATTATTGAACCGCCTTCTCTGCGGGACGTTGTGCCTAGCGTGCTTCGACCTAGTAGTACGCGGTTGGTTTAATAAAGATGTCGTAGGTGTAATAAGCTAAACCACATCTAGTTTGCATATCTAAAATTTTTATAACTCTTGTGGGGTGGGCATCTTGCCCGCCCTAATTATGCAATTTAAATGTGGAACAGCTTATACAGCAGTATTTCTTTGCATGAAGTACAAAGCTACGGGTTTCGAGGTAGAAGACAGGACATAGAAACTCTTTATATTTGATGCGTGAGTCCTGCATTTTGTACCTAACTTACCTGCAATCTGCTGTATATTAGCAGCAATGCCCATCCTATTAACTTGGCTTTCACCACTGCCCTGAATTATCTTCTTGTTGCAAACCTATCAACTGTCGCCGCTTCCAAGCATAGTGAAGAATATTAATTCCAAGTTCCTGGGCTGTACGAATGGTCAATCTGGGTAAATTCAAATCTCTATCCAGTCCCCAAGCTGTTGCTAAATCACCAATTACTAAAATAATTCCGCCACCAATTAACAATTTAATCTGCTGTTGATTAACCATTGGCAAGGCAGCAAACAAAAAAGGTTTTGTCCTTAAAGGATGACTCCGTTGCAATTCTTCTAAAGGTCTTAAAGGACTTTCTAGCTGTTGTGCTAATGCTTGAGTACTCTCAATTAAAGCATTAGCATTTGTTGGTGCATCGACAAGAAGCACACCACCTAAATTTAAATAATTTTTGAGGGACTCAAATTCAAGACTATTTAAAGAAATTGCCTGTCCACCTGTTAGATAAAGTAAGTCATAATCTTGAATATTTTCTCCTAAAGAAACCTGACCTGGTTCATCAGACCCTCGTAAACTGGGATACAGGGGTTCTACTGCTTGTAACAAATACGAAAGGCTGAAAAAATTACGCGCACAATCGGGATCGCTATGAGTCGCCTGTGCCATACACACAAGTGCTTGAGGACGCATTTGTGCCTGACGACGATAACGCAAATCAATATTGTTATATCCAGGAAAGAAAGCATCCGCAGGTTGGGTAATTTCAGTATTTCCTGGTTGCAGAAGTATGCGGCATATTTCTATTTCTGAACTGGCTGGTATGGAGTTTCTTTGGTCAATTCGATAGGTTTCTTGAACAATATCTCTTTGCTGTCCGCGCCGCAATTCATCAGGATCTACATAGCTAACTACTAAGTAGATCATGAGTGGTTCAGAACTTACTACTTCTATATCAATAGGAAAGTCATAAGAAGTCGGTACAACAATTAGATTACCGGCTAAATCAATTGCAATACCAGGTTGAATTTGTACCCAACGTCCATCTCGATATCTAGCTTCTACAAGGCTAGGGGCTGTCACATCTCGAACGCCTAAACCGCAAACAATTCCTGGTTGGTTTAAACTTTGATATTGAGCATTTTGCCGATTTCTGTGGTAATCATGGGCTGTGCGCCAGCGTTCTGCATTGATTAGTAATCCGTCTGCGGCTTGTAGGCGTTCAAGGGATTTGATTGGTGGGGGTGGGAAAGGATGGGACATAGCAATTTTGGTTTTTAGATTTTAGATTTTGGATTAAAAGTAGATGTAGGGTGTGTTATGCCAAAGGCTAACGCACCTTTAATTATCGATGGTGCGTTACGCTAAAGCGACAACACACCCTACAATTTAATTTAAAATTATTTAATTAGAAGGATTTTCAATAGATAATTCGTATGTACAAAAAGCAGGTTTTTCTTGTTCTATGATTCTTTGGATAAGTTGCTCGTTAATGATGCCACTAGAAATATTTGAACGCAAACGTACTATAAAATGATATGGTTGACCACCTGCTAAAACTGCATTTCCTAATTGGGCATCTCCGATAATGAAACTTGGACCGAAAGGTTCTGTGATACTGATATGTTTATCAGCTTCATTAGGTAAATCTTCGTCGAGTGGTAAACCAGTATAGAGATGTAAATAAAGACGTAATCCTTTACGAGTTCCCCGCCAGCGATATAGTTCTACAGCCCGACGAATTAAACGCCGTTGTTGCTGGAGATCCCAAACGGAATCTACTTGCCAAGCAACCCAATGAGCCATAAAGGGTAGTAATGCTTGCGGTGCTGTCAAGGGATCGAGGTTTGCCCACATAACGTTGTAACTATCAACGATTGGTTGAAAAGCTTGCTCAAATATTTTCATGAAGCGACCTATAAAATCGACTTCTCGATATAAAATTGGCAAGAATTCCATGTAGGCGGTGTAGGGACGGATATATAAATCGAAATACTCGCTTCTCTCGATTTGTTCGTTGTCCGTGCCTGAGTCTATATGTAAAGTAATTAGGCTGCGAAAATTGAGTGTTAGTTTGTCTTTTTTTCCTGGGGAAATTGCTTCTTGGTCTTCAAAAAATGTGTCGGGAATTGAGAAGTAAAGAACAGCATCCATTTGTCCGCGAGGTGGTATTTCACTACCTTCTGTGCCAATTTGACACCACTGGGACGGAAAGTTTCCGTCAACGCTTAAGCTTACCCGCAAAGGACGTTGTTCTAAGTTTTGCACTTGCACAATCATCTCGCTGGGATGTCCAGGATGCAAAAGTAAAGTACGTCCACCTATATCAATATCCGCGTTTGTAAATCCTAAACCCGCCACAGGTAAAGCTTCGGGTATTTGCATTGGCGTTAATTGAATGCTTACAGCCGGACTAGAGCGACTTTGAACCATAGGGTTGGGGATTGGGGATTAGGGATTAGGGACTGGGGGGAGAATGACAAATGACAAATTACGAATTACGAATTACGAATTACGAATTACGAATTACGAATTATTTGAATGTCGTGATTTGAACGTAGATTGGTATCAGCCCAAGAACATATTAAACCTTCCGATCCTGGGTCAATTAGTTGTTCTGGTGATGGTTGTCGTCGCCAATTTTCTCCTTGCTTGCGGATGGGAAATAGCAGGACGGGGCCTAAATGACGCACGCCTGGGGTTTGTTGTAGTAATGCAACAATATCGGATGTATAAACGGGTCGTCCAAATGGCCAACCTTTGCCGTCCATTCCTCCAGTTAATGGATTTAAATATTTATACAGTAATACCCTTAAATTCCGACGAATTTCTTCGCTGGCAAAAGGGTTGTTGTATGCTGGCTCTAAAGCAACTTCTGTCTGTACCGAAACACCTACGTAATTCGGCTCTTGTAATTCTATTTGTACCCCTAATAACCGTCTTTCATCTAAGTAACTCAAAATTTGCTCTTGAAGGGCGTTACTCAGATTAAACTCTTCTGGTGTTATGCCATTACCTTGCGCGATCGCATCTGTATTTGCATAAGGAACTACAAGTAAACTAACTATACCAGCTTGTCTACGAGAATTTGCTGACAAACACCGGACGCGGGCGATCGCACCAGCACCCGCTTGTTGAGTCAAAACTTCAAAATCTTCGGCAGTGACGGCGCGATCGCGTGTACGGAGGATGCGGGGAGCCTTCATTACAGCCTGCTCTAGCGATTCGGCATCTGCTCCATTAATTGCTGGTATACGATTGACCACACTAGCAATGTATGGATATGCAGACTTCAAAAACTGGATTGCCCCAGTTTGCACATTACCTTCCCTACCGCCACCTGTACGATAAGTAACCATCCTAATTTCTGAGCCACGGGGAGGAATCGCCCCATATTGGTGTTCGGACTGGTTATTTTCTAGAACTTGTACAGATGTGTTATCTAGCGATGGTTCTTGAATTCGCGATCGCACCTGTGTTTGTTGTTTAAGTTGGCTAGGTTCCCGAATCAGCGGCCCAAACTGGATTGTACCAGTGATGGAATCGATGGTGTAATGGAAATTATGCGGCCCAGAATCAGCAAAATCTCTCACCTCAGTCCACTGCTGAGGCAAACCACCACTGGGAGTAACTAAAATATATTCATTTTCTCGGCGTTCTAAAATTGGCGCTGTTTGTAATTGGAAACTCTGACCGGGTGTGCCGTCACTAATTCCCAATCGCTCATCTAGAATCAGCGTACTGTGACTAGCCCTAACAGTACCGCCAATTGACCGCGCTGCTAAACCAATAATTCTTGGCGGACGATTGTAACCAGATTCATTTTCTTTACTAATAAAGCTACAGCGCAACCAGCGACCTCGGTAAGAGGTAAAATTAGCCACAGGCCAAACTTGAGGTAAATGTAAACGTACCTCTGCACCTTGAGACGGGTTTCCACCCTGTTGGGCCATTTCATAAAAACTGAAACCGCGAGTTTTATCATCCGACTCTTGCAATAAAACTGCTTGCCAATTTTCTCCATCCCAGGCTTCCCACTTGCGGGGCGGTTGATTGGGATTAATTCCAGCAGGAGTAGCCGCAGCCCCTTGGAAAATAATTTCTAAAACATTAGCATCTAAAGGGTCGTCAGAATTAATTGCTAAATAAAAACAGTTACCAGGCTGGGGTTCCTCTTCAAAAATCGGTTGTTCGTTACCTGTCCAGAAACCGTTAGATTGACGAGTCCAGGAAGTTGTGACTCTTTCGCGCAGAGATTGGGGAATATCTTCGGTAGTTTGGGCAGTTAAGAAGTGTTGGATGCGGGGGTTGCCGATAATTAGAGCAGCATCTGTACTAAAAGTAATCGCTTCTGTAGTTTCAGTGCGGATAGTTGAGGCTTCTAATCCGGCTGGAATCGTGTAGGCTTCGGGTAATGCAGCGCTTAAATAAAAAGTTAATTCCGTGCGGGCTGGGGCGGGAGGCTGGAGACGAATACCCAGTAATTCTAGGAAAGCGACATAATTTTTTCGGGGTACTTGGTTAAATCTGAGCAACATTTGGTCAGTTAACCAAGCAAATAACTCAATGAGCGTAATTCCTGGGTCGCTGAGGTTGTGGTCTGTCCATTCGGGACAGTAGCGAGGAATACGCATAATACATTCTTCCACCAAATCATCGAAGGCGCGATCGTCTAAGTTGGAAGAAGGTAATTTCGGTAAAAAATCAAAGTTCATACCAATTTAAAAAAGAATGTGACAGATACAAGCCTGGAAACCCAGATGAAATTGAGCTTTCTTAATTTTCAATTTTTAATTTTTAATTTTTAATTCGTATCACGATTCCTCCCCAGCTGAAACCAAGTAATAAGGATAAACAAAACTATAAATATCGGGGCCGTCTTTAAGTCGATAATTGATGATGATGTCCACTCTGCCACGCACAGGGTCAGGATCGGTGACAACTTCATCGATAGTAATGCGTGGTTCCCAAACTTCTAAAGCTTCCAAAACATAAAGACGGATTCGCAGTAAGGTTTCGCTATTTAAAGGTGCAAACGCCAGTTCTGACAAGCGCGAACCAAAGGTAGGTCGATAAACCCGCTCACCTACTCCCGTGCGGAGGATAATCCAAATAGATTCTTTAACTTTTTGATCTTCACGGCTAAGTTGTATCCCACCTTGCACGCTTAAATGCAGTGGATAAGCCCAACCTGTTCCCAAATAGGCTCGTTCGCGACCATAAACCATATCTGGCACTTAGACAGCTGTTACATGGATATCTTCAAAGATATCGGCACAAAGGGTTTAAGC
>NZ_NOLI01000006.1:0-110999 GCF_002245975.1 Nostoc sp. 'Peltigera membranacea cyanobiont' 213
CCGATGCCCCAATCCCAATCCCCAATCCCCAAGAAAATTAAGCAATTGTTATAAGAGAATGACTATAGTTCTCATTAGAGATATCTTAACAAATATGAGGAAGCTTATGTTAATCAGATAATTTCAGAAATTGACTTCTAGTCAGCCTTAAGAGAGAGGGCGATATTGCACGAACTGGAACAACCAGGAAATTTAATGTCGCTATATAGCCAAAACATTCTCATAAATGTTACAATTGTTAATAAGACTCCTAGAGAAAAATGTTTAATAAGCTACCTTTTATCTAACTGTAGATACTTGTGGAAAGTAGGAAATAACTGTAACTTTTAGCAGTTAAGAAGCCTAAATTTGATTATTATGAGCAGCCGAGTTTCTCGGGCGCGTAAATTGCAAACCATAGCATAGGTTCCCAGTCTGACTGGGTAGCACCCTACCAAAGCATCTATCCCTTAATGACCCTACCGCCAAACCCATCATTACCAAAGAGTAGCGCCATGAAGACCGCTCAGACAGCCACAGACCTCGTGCGGACTTACCTGCGTGAGATTGGCCGTGTGCCACTCTTAACCCACGAGGAAGAGATTTTTTATGGTAAACAGGTGCAACGTTCCTGTACTTTGCACGAATCAAGAGAATCTCTTGCCACCCAGTTAGATCGTCAACCGACTTTAGAAGAGTGGGCAAAAGCGACGAAGTTAGAACCAGCAGAATTGAATGAAGCGATCGCTGATGGGGAAATTGCCAAGCGTAAAATGGTAGAAGCCAATTTGCGGTTGGTAGTCTCCGTTGCCAAAAAGTATATCAAGCGCAACGTCGATTTACTGGATTTAATCCAAGAAGGTAGTATTGGTATGCAACGGGGCGTAGAAAAGTTTGACCCTACCAAAGGGTACAGATTTTCTACCTATGCCTATTGGTGGATTCGGCAAGCAATAACTCGTGCAATAGCCGAAAAAGCTCGTACCATTCGGTTGCCGATCCATATCACTGAAAAATTAAATAAAATTAAAAAGGCACAGCGCCAATTGTCTCAAAAATTGGGACGCGCTCCGACAGCTGGCGAACTAGCTCAAGAATTAGAATTAACCCCCAAACAAGTACGAGAATATTTAGAAAAGGCGCGGTTGCCCCTTTCCTTGGATTTGCGGTTGGGTGATAACTATGACACCGAGCTTGGAGAAATGTTGGAAGATCCAGGAGCATCTCCAGAAGAGTTTGTCATGCAATCTTCCCTATCTTATGACTTAGATCGCCTGATGGGCGATCTAACTCCACAACAGAGAGAAGTAATCACGCTGCGTTTTGGTTTAACTGATGGGCAAGCCCTGACTCTGGCTAAAATTGGTGAAATACTGAATATCAGCCGCGAACGAGTCCGGCAAATTGAGCGGGAAGCTTTAACCAAACTTCGCAAGTCTAAAGCCAATATGGGTGAATATTTGGCAAGTTAGGGGAAGGTTAGGAGTTAAGAGTGGGGAGTTAGAAATTAGGAGTGAGGAGTTAGGAATTAACTTCTCACTCCTTACTTTTTTTGTTAGGGTGAGAAAATACGCTGACTTTGGTACGGTTACACCTACTTCTACCAGAAAGCTAGACTGTTACATTAGTTGACAGGAAGAGAAAATAGCTAGCTAAGTCAAATCCAAAACAGGCATTTCATATTTAAATCACAAGCACCGCAGCCAGTAGTGGTAGTTAAGGAGCTAAAAAATGAGTAACCCATCCAATCGTGTCTCAGAATTTTTCAATAGCGAATCAGAAACTAACGATTTACTATGGCAGTACGTTAAATCTTTGAGTCCAGAGACAGTTACGCAGCTATCTAAACCTACATCCGCCGAAGTATTTCAGGTGATGGAACGGAATATTACAGGACTATTGGGTAATCTACCTTCAGAACACTTTGGCATCACCGTCAGCACCAGTCGAGAAAGTCTAGGTCGGCTTCTGGCTTCTGCTATGATTAGTGGATATTTCTTGCGTAATGCTGAACAGAGAATGAATTTTGAACTCGCCCTGCAAGGGACTGAAACTAACAATAGCGAAGTTGACTAGAAATGTAAAATTTAGAAAATTTTATATTGTTGTTGGGCTAATAGCTTAGTCACAGTCACGATGATAGAAATTGAAAATAAGTCTCTGCAAAATCTTTGCTGCTAATTCTCAATCATTATCAGCTAAACTTTTTTAAAATATCCAAAACTGTGATGGATTAAGGTTGAAATTTAAAAAATCAAAACTCGGCAGAGTTAAAACTAGTCTGCCGAGTTTTGTTATTAATCATCTCTCCCTCTTGTCAATCAATTATGAATGAAACCAGTTCTTTCCCACCCCATAAAATCATTGGTGTTGCAGTAATTTGGAACAGCCAAGAGCAAATTTTAATCGATCGCCGTCGTCCAGAAGGAGCAATGGGTGGTTTATGGGAATTTCCTGGTGGTAAAATTGAGCCTGGCGAAACTATCCAAGAGTGTATTAAACGGGAAATTTCCGAAGAACTGGGAATAGTAATTGAAGTAGGAGAACATCTGATTACTATTGACCACAGCTATACAGACTTGCGCGTTACTCTCACTGTACATCACTGCCGCCATGTTACAGGCGTTCCCCAAGCTTTGGAATCCGATGAAATTCGCTGGGTAACTTTGGAAGAACTGGAGCAGTTTACTTTTCCGAAAGCAAATACTCAAATTATTGCTGCTTTAAAAAGGGAATAGGGAAGAGTTTTTCAATACTCAATGCCCAATACCGTAACAATCTATTAATTGCATCAGGTTGAGTCCCGCAATTTTCTACAATAGGCGCAGAGACTTTGATTAAAGGTATCAGGAAATAAATGCCTAAAACCGTTGCCGATGTGATGAGCCGCGATCCTATTGTCGTCTACGCGGAAACTCCACTGAAGGAAGCTATCCAAATTCTCGCAGAACGCCACATCAGTGGACTACCTGTTGTGGATGATGTCGGGAAATTGGTGGGCATTATCTCAGAAACCGATTTGATGTGGCAAGAAACTGGTGTTACTCCACCTGCGTACATTATGTTTCTTGATAGCGTTATCTATTTAAAAAATCCTGCTACGTATGAACGTGACTTGCATAAAGCGCTAGGGCAAACCGTTGGGGAGGTAATGAGTAAAAACCCGATCGCTATTTCCTCTGATAAAACTTTAAAACAAGCAGCTACAATCATGCACGATCGCAGCATTCACCGCTTGCCAGTAATTGAGGGCACAGATCGAGTAATTGGTATCCTCACTCGTGGTGATATTATTCGAGCAATGGCAGCAAGTCAAGATTAATTAAAAGTAGAGACGCGATTAATCGCGTCTGTCTTTTTTACACCTTTGAAAATCAAGGATAACTAAATGAGTATTACTTCGGAGTCTGTTAAGCAATTGCTCAGTTCTGAGGATTTAGGCGATCGCTTACGTGCAGTTAATCAAATTCGTCAACTGGAACCTGCGGTTGGCTTTGAATTGATTCAAACTGCCATTAGCGATCGCAATTCCCGTGTCCGTTACTCAGCAGTGAGTCAAATGGATACACTCGGAACACAAGATTTACAATTATCTTTGGATATCTTGCGCGATCGCTTGCTTCATGACTCTGAAGTAGATGTACAAGCAGCAGCAGCAGATTGCTTGGGCGCTCTCAAGTTAAGTGAAGCTTTTGAAGATTTGCAGCAGCTTTATCATACAACCGGTGAGTGGCTAATCCAATTCAGTATAATTGCTACATTAGGAGAGTTGGGCGATCCACGAGCTTTTGAATTGCTCAAAGAAGCGCTCTCATCAGAAAACGAATTAGTGCAAACTGCTGCTATTAGTTCTTTAGGTGACTTAGGAGATTTACAAGCAGTTCCCCTCTTAGCTCCCTATGCTACCAATCCAGATTGGCAAATTCGTTACAGACTTGTACAAGCCTTGGCTCGTTTGGGTAGTCCAGAGGCTAAATCTATATTAGAAACTCTGGCTGATGATGAAGTAGAAGCGATCGCAACTGAAGCCAAAAATTCTTTGCAATCAGCTTAAGTCTATCTGAAGTTAAGAAAAGTCATCCTTAAATAGATTAGTCTAACAGAAAAAAAATCGACCTGGTTGGAAAAATTGTGCATTCCAGCCAGATCGAATTGATAAATTAGAGTTACTTTTAGTTTTTAAAAGTAACTTTTTTATATTTAGGATAGGTCTATTGAGCGAAACTTTTGCGACGGCGAGACATAGCCATTACTGCACCTACAGCACCCAAGCCTAGTAATGCAGCTGGTTCAGGAACTGAAGTTACCGCAAGACCGGTGAAACTTCCAGAAATTGTTCCACCATTATCGTAAGTTGTTTTTGCGGCAGTATTTTGAGTAACAAAAACAAAATGTCCTGTTGCTTTACTTCCATCGTTAAACAGTCCCTCGAAATTCAAGGTTATATCTATTCCTGCATTTCCTGATGCAAATATTGCTGGAGCAATACTGGTCAAACTAAGCAGTTTTATTCCATCCAAAGCACCAACATCAATAAACTCGGAAGGTGAAATAAATGGATTTGTTTGGAAGCTTTTGATAAAACCTCTAGAATCAGATACAAAATCTCCTGTCCGGTCTGTAAGTAAAATTGCTCCTGGATTGGGAACAAAGTTTACAAAGTTTTTGCTAAGAGTAGACAGAGTTGGTTCATCAGAAAAGTTTCTATCGGAAGTGCTGTAGTTAAAGCTACCAGTGTATGCTTGAGCAGATCCAGAGGAGGTAAACAATCCCGCAGTAGCTAAGGGAATTGCAGCAATAACAGCTAAAGTTGCATTTAGTAATGTAGATTTAAAATTAATCATTGTCGTTTGAGGCTCCTAGTAATAACCTTAAATCAGGCAATTGCTTTACTTTTAATCTGAGTAATTTATGGAAAAACACTGTCAGTGAAAGTGAAACTTGCGTGATGTATTTCTTATCTCCATAAAATCACATATATCCCAGGTACGCAATATTTACTTAGTTGTCCTCATCACATCTTTAATTAATGTGTCCTCTTCATAAAATTTTAATTGCTTGTATAACTGGTCTTTGTATCTTTTTCATCCCATAGAGTTTAAAAGAGGCTGTGTGTGAAGGCAAAACCTTGAAACAAAGCAGATTTTTCCTGAAGTTTACATTAATGTAGCGATCGCACTTATACTTATGTATAGGAATATGATTTTATTTTGAACTAATTATGTACGCTTAAGGCAAGATGTAATTAATTTTTCCCTCTTACCTTAATCATGTTAAGAACCAAATACCTGCGGCCAAGTTGTCACAACAAAAACTATAACCGCAGCGATCGCTAACAATCCTTGAATCAAATTTCCTACCAAAGATCCGACTACAATTCCTATACCTGCTTTAACTGCCAACCCAAATTCACGTCGGTAAATATACTCACCAATAATTGCTCCCAAAAGCGGGCCTAGTAAAATTCCTAACAGTGGCCCTCCAAACGGCAAAGTTGGCAATAGTCCCAAAAATCCCACCACTAAACCGACAATTGCGCCAATTTGCCCCCACTTGCTAGCTCCAGCTTGTCTTGCTCCTACATAGCTAGCTAAAAAATCTACTCCTACACTCAGGAGCAAAACAATAATTGTCACAATTAGGGGAATTTTGATAGCTGCAAAGGAACTACTAACGATTCCCCAGACGATAATTGCAATTAGAATTAAGCTGCTACCGGGAATGGCTGGAACTACTGCACCGATGATACCCACAAGCATTACGGCAATTAACAGCCAATAAATAATTTGCATAGATAAATTTCTAAATTTCTAAGCGCCCCTAGTTTATATTCTATCTGGGCAAGATAGCGATCGATGCTTAGATTTCACATACAGGTATTTATCTATACTTTAAATAGCGAAATAATAATTAAACCAATTACTTAAATATTTATACTAATTTAAAATAGCATTTTGGGGCGATCGCAGTTCTATCTTCAGGTTAAAAAATGTAGAGGGGGATAAGGTAGATGAGGAAAATTTTGCTTTCCTATCTTCCCCTACTTCTTCATTTCCCCCTTCGCCAAATCTTGATAGTATCATCATCGCTACCGCTAACTAGGGTTTGTCCATCAGGACTGAAGGCGACACATCGAACATAGCTGGAATGTCCTGTAAGTGTGCTGATTTCTCTACCACTGTGTAAATGCCACAGTTTGATAGTGTTGTCCCAACTACCACTAGCGATAAATTGCCTATCCTGGCTAAAGGCAATTGACCAAACTGAATCAGAATGACCAATGAGAGTGCGAATTTCTCTGCCTGTATTTACATGCCACAATTTAATTGTGTTATCACCACTGCCACTAGCGATCGTTTCTCCATCGTGGCTGAAGGCGATACAGTTAATGAAGAAGGAATGACCTGTAAGTGTGTAGATATTTCTGCCCGTGTATATTTGCCACAGCTTGATGGTGTAATCATTACTGCCACTAGCCACAAGCTGTCTATCTTGGCTGTTCGACGTTGTAGCTGTTCTCGGAGAATAAGCAACTGACGAAACTGAGTCAGAATGACCTGTGAGAGTTTGGATTTCTATCCCAGTGTTGACTTGCCATAGTTTAATTGTGCAGTCAGCACTACCACTAGCTAGAAGTTTACCATCTGGACTAAAGGCAACAGAATTAACCCAGTTGGTATGACCAATGAGAGTGCGAATTTCTTTGCCTGTATTTACATCCCAAAATTTGATCGTATTATCCCAACTACCACTAGCCAAGATTCCCCAGTTATGGTCTGTGATTCTCGCAGCTTTGCCTGATTCCCCTTGATAAGAAAGCTTTGGTGAAATTGGGCTAAAGGCGACGGAATGAACCATACTAGAATGACCAGAAGACCAACGACCCATTTGACGCACTAGCTTGCCAGTACCCAGTTGCCAAAGTTTAATCGTATGGTCATTACTACCACTAGCAATCAATTGTCCGTCTGAGCTAATGGCGATCGCATGAACCATACTAGAATGACCTTTGAGGGTCTGTACGCATTGCCAGTTCTGCCGATCTAATACAACAGGTGGAGGTAATTTTACTCTAGGCGTTATCACTAGAGTAGATGTTTCTGGTGTTACAATTGTCCCAGGATCGGGGCCTAATAAATCCAACCACTCCTGCACAGACTGGGGACGATAGGTTGACTCCAAATCCATGCCGCACATAATAGCTTGATTTACTCTATTGCTAATATTGGGATTAAAATATTGCGGTGGTTCTAAATTAATATTGTGTCGTCTATCATCTGCGCTCGTTGGTATCATTGCGGTAAGCAAATTATACAAAGTAGCGGCTAAGGCATAGATATCAATATATTCTCCTCGTGGTGCTTCCGATTCATACTGCTCAGGTGGGGCAAAACCAGGAGTGCGATACACTGTGTGTCTTTGGATTACATTGGGAATAAATTCTCTAGCAATACCAAAGTCTATCAGCACTGCTTCTGATTTATCAATGCGGATCATAATGTTGCGTGGTTTGAGATCCCGATGCAGCAGTCCTTTAGAATGGATTAGTGTCAAAGCATGGCCGATTTGTCGGATGTAGAGTAGCGCTTCTGCTTCTGACAGTACCCCAACCCGTCTTAGGTACTGTCCTAAGTCTTCGCCTTCGATGTACTCCATCACCATACAAGGCAGATTTCCATCATCAAAGATGGTTTCTATCTGTACTATATGAGGATGGTGACACACAGCCAGCCTAACTGCTTCATCACGGAAGTCTTGCCGTAATTTGTTTCGGTGGAGTATCCAAGCGGGGTGGTTTAGGATTTCTTCTTTGAGAGTTTTAATCACTCGCAGTTGATTCCGTTGATTTCTGGCAAGGTAAGTAATGCCAATTCCGCCTTCACCTAGTTGGCTTTCAATAATGTAGCGTCCCCCGAATAAAGACTTTCCTGCATTCCACACCATTAGTAATATTTGACAATTGCTGGTATTTATTTTGGCACAGGATCAAAACAGCCAATCGGAATTTTTGGGAATTCCATTTGAATTGCTGTTGTAGCTTTTTGGAACTTAGTTACTTAGAGAACATTTTCATTAACCTCAATAATTACTAATAGTATAAAGTTGGGTATACCCTAATAGTTTTAGCTAAACTATGCCTTTACAACCAAATATGAGAGTTGATTGTTCATGATAGAGTAAACGATAACTTTCACAATATTTGTTCATAATAATTTGACTTGTAGGTAATCTGTAATTATGCTAAAAAATCTGAATCTGAAACAAAAGTTTACAATTCTATTACTGGTAATTCTAACATTCGGTTTGAGCTTGAGTGGATTTGCTCTTTCTTCTCTGCTCAGGGAGAATGCTAAACAAGATATTAGCTCAACAGCTCTTATGCTCATGCAAACGATGAGTTCTGTTCGTAAATACACCAGTACTCAAGTAAATCCAGAGCTAGCCGATAAATTGGCTACTGAGTTTTTGCCACAAAGTGTACCTGCATACTCAGCCCGGGAGGTCTTTGAGATTTTACGGAAAACAGCAGATTACCGTGATTTCTTTTATAAAGAAGCAACTCTCAATCCTACAAATCTTCGGGATAAAGCTGACGGTTTTGAGACGGAAGTTGTAGAAAGGTTCAGAAGTAAATCAGACCTTAAAGAAGTGAGTGGATTTCGCTCACTTCCTGGTGGAGATATCTTTTATATTGCTCGTCCGTTACCAGTTTCTGAAGAAAGCTGTCTGAAGTGTCATAGTGTACCAGAAGCGGCACCTCAAAGTATGATTACTCTTTATGGTACAGCTAATGGATTTGGGTGGAAGCTGAATGAAATTGTCGGCGCTCAGATTATATCAGTACCAGCGAATAATGTCATCAGCAAAGCTAATCAGTCTTCCTTAGTAATTATTTTAATTGTATCAGCTATATTTATCGCAACTATCCTATTAGTCAATTTGTTCTTGAATCGACAAGTTGTAATACCTCTCAAACGCATGACTCGCATAGCGGAAGAAGTTAGTACCGGACACATGGAAGTTGAATTTGAGCAGATGTCTAATGATGAAATCGGTAATTTAGCTAAAGCCTTTAAACGGATGCAGTTAAGTTTAGAAATGGCAATGAAAAGAATCAAACGTACTCAGGGAGGTACAGGGGATTCAAATAATTCGTAATTCGTAATTCGTAATGGGCTACGCTAACGTAATTCGTAATTAAGTTCTATAACGAAGATTTAGTCCAGCCTACAAAACTGGCTGTGTTGAGTTTATCTTTACTTAAATTGCTAGAATTTAGTTAAATAATCAAAATTATCTCTAAATTAACAGTGGTATAAATATCTATGGAAATAAGCTTTTTTTGAATTCAAAAGCTGCTTGAAAGTTAGGAATTTCTCTGGCTATGAGTTCAACAAATTGGTCAGGTGAAATATAAGGATTTTCTTCTAATATTTCTTCTATAATCAGATTTGCGATTGGGCCGATGTGGTAAGCTAACCCTTGCTGACAATGTTTGATAAATGCTGGTTGTAGTGAAGGTTGTTGTTGTTCAATCTGCCTACTTTGTGGATTAGAAGGTAAATTAGGTGAACTAAAAATTATTTCTCCAGGTTGGTTGTATGACTGCGATATTGCTGACATAGCCTGGAATTCAGGATTAAATACTGTAGCAGGCAAATCATCAAGGATGATTGGAGGAGACATTGGGACTTCTGGTTCTCCAATCTGCTCTAAATCGTTAATAACTTGCCTGGCTGTTTGGTATCGCTTGTTAGGTCTGTCTGCCAACATGCAATCAAGTACTTGAGCAAACCCATCACTAACATAAGTATAATAACGCCAGTTCCATTCAAGTGAGTACTGATCCATTAGTAAAGATGGATCTCTACCTGTGAGTAGTACAATAGCTGTTACCCCCAAAGCATAAAGGTCACTAGAGGGCGAACATAAACCCAAGCTAATCTGTTCGCGGGGAGCATATCCCACTTTGCCTACAAGAGACATTTTGCCAACAAACGTTACCTGGTGGTTAGAACTTCTCCCCTCATTCATGTCAGCAATTTGCTTGCCGACACCGAAATCAATCAGTACTGGTAGATCCTTGCCATCAGGTAACATGATGTTGTCAGGAGAAATATCTCGATGGATGATGTTGTGCTGATGGACATATTCCAAAACAGGTAGCAGATTCTTTAGCCACTGTATAACTTCGTCTTCAGAAAAATTTCTTCCTTCACGTTGAAGTTCTCCTAACAGCCTAGAATATGTTTTACCGTCAACATACTCTTGTACCAGAAATAACCGACCATCTCCTTCAAAGCAAGCTAAAAACTTGGGAATTTGAGGATGTTGCAATTGATGAAGAATTTTTGCCTCTCTTTTAAATAAGTTGCGATATTGTTCTAGTCCACTTTCCCCTGTGCCAATGGGTGCAAACTCTTTGAGAACACAAGCTTCATTAAATCGCCGAGTGTCAAACGCCAAGTAAGTTCGCCCCAATCCTCCTTGTCCCAGAAGTTTTTGGATAATATAACGGTTATCGATTAGAGTTCCAGATGCTATTTCTGGTCTTGTAGTATGGGACTGTGACATCTCATCGCACTCCTAGCGATTTATATTGTTGATAGATTATCTAGTTTGCTGAAAGTTGGAAACTCTAGCAGATAAAGGCTGATAACATCCTTAAAATTGAGGTTAGCACCACTATCAACACAAGGAAATACACTTTTCTACAATCTATTGAGGGCGTTGTGTGACCAAATAGACAATTTCTATCTGGGTAGTCCGATCGTACTACTCATACTTACGTATTTTAGCAGCCAGAACATAACCAGTGTCTGCGGTAACATCTGCGAGTGTTTAGAGCATCACCTTTTGGATTCGCAGCTGAACCACATTTTATCCCTAGTAACCTAACTGGCACTGATTTTGGGAACAGTAAGGATATAGCCTGACATCATGGTTTTTCAGAAAACTGAGATTGCGATAGAGTTGCCGAAGGATATATTATATGTATTTAAAGTGCTGAATGGGCGATCGCTCTCAAAAATTAATCTTTCTGAGAGTCAATATCATTATGAGTCAGACGGGGATTTAAACCCTGACTGAAACTGGAGCTACCTGTAAAGGTAGGTTACGATAAACTCCCTTACTGGCTAACGTTTAACGCCACTAATTTTTAAAACATCACTCATAGTTGCACAGTAATTTGGCAAGCCGAAACTATCGGGATTAATGAATTTTTTATATGTGAAATGCCGATAATTCATGCAAAATCGATCCCAAGCGGCCATCTGAATGCGGAACAAAATAATAATCAAATTAGCCAATGCTATAGATATGGGAATGCGAAAGTAAATCTTTTTGCCCAGATAAGCACAAACTTCTTTCACTGCTTGATTAGCAGTTAACGGTGCTTGACCTAAAACAAGCCGACGTGGTCGATCATTTTTGATAGGACGATCGATTAAATATTGCACGACAGTGGCAATATCTCGTGCGTGGATAAAGTGAAAACTACCATCTGCTTCTAAAAAGCTAATCAAATTAATATATTTGGTAACTTCTGTAATCCCTGATGTGACAGCAGAATAGGGTTTATTCGCATCACCGCCTAAAACTATAGTGGGAAATACTGTGGTAATTTTGGGTGCGATCGCTAATTGTTCTTTTTTATGTAAGCACTCATATTTAGAACGGATGTAATCTGTCCCAATTTCCCCGGCTTCTTTTAATGGTTGATTGTCGCGGTCCAAAACACTAGCTGTCGAAAAATAAATCACCTGCTGGCAACGTTCTGGATCTAGCAGTTCGAGCAACTCTATAGTCTTGACAACATTAATATCAAATGTATTATCGCCACCCCAAGCTGTGGCTGTGAGTACTGCCGTATCAATTGTGGATAGCAAATCGGTAAACTGGCGAATATTTTGCATATCACCTTGCAAAACGTTAATACCTGAACGGGCTGTGGTATCAACTTGCAGTTTACTTGGGTTCCTAACTAGTAGATACAGTTCGTGATCTGTTTCCTTAATTAAGGCTTCTGTTAAATAATGACCTACACAACCACTTGCACCAGTCACTAAAATCCGTTTCTGGCTCATAGAGAATTTTTCAAAAGTTAGGAGTTAAAAGTGAAGAGTTAAAAATCAAGTTAAAAGTTCCGAATCAGGAGTTAAAAATAAAATTAGGAGTTAGAAGTGAGGAGTTAAAAATAACTCTGCACCTCACAACTGATAACTCCTGTAGAGACGCGATTAATCGCGTCTCTACTCATAACTCCTAACTCATAACTCATAACTCCTAACTCTTAACTCCTGCAAGATTCAGTTCCTTTGCAGTTTCAAAGAAGAAAGCGACATTTTCTTCAGGAGTTTCTGGTAAGACACCATGACCGAGATTGAGAATGTGACCCCAATTACCAGCTTTGCGAACGGTATCGAGAATGCGATCGCGGATAAACTGTTTAGAGCCGAATAGCACGCCTGGGTCAAGATTTCCTTGAACTTTGACTTGCTTACCTAATCTTGCTCGTGCGTCTGCCATATCCACCGCCCAATCTACACTGACGATATCAGCGCCAGATTGTGCCATTCTTTCCAACACACCCGCACTACCGCTAACTAGCAGAATCAAAGGTGTATCGGGGTGGGTTTGCTTGACTTGCTGAAAAACTCGCTGCTGATAAGGGAGAGCAAAGGTGTCATAATCTTGAGGACTCAATTGACCCGCCCAAGAATCGAACATTTGCACAACTTGAGCGCCAGAGTCAATTTGGTAGCGGGCATAGATGGCGATCGCATCTGCTAATTTAGTTAACAATTGATGCAATATCGTCGGATCTGAGAATGCCATATTTTTGATGATGGAATAGGTTTTAGAACCTTTTCCTTCCACCGCATAAGCTGCTAACGTCCACGGCGCACCCACAAAGCCTAACACCGTTGATTTATCGCCCACTTCAGAACGCAACGCCTGCAAAATTGTCTTGATAAATGGTAAAGCTGCTTCTGGTTCTAAGGGATGCAGACGATCGATTTGTTCTTGAGTGCGGAGGGGCGAGTGAATGATTGGCCCTTTACCTTCGGCGATATCCATGTCAATACCCAAACCAGGTAATGGGGTGACAATATCAGAAAATAAAATTACTCCATCTGGTTGGAAAGCTTTCCACGGTTGCAAGGAAACTTCAATTGCTACATCTGGAATTTCCGAGCGATCGCGAAATGAAGGATACTTCTCTCTTAAGTCTCGATATGCTTTCATATATCGTCCCGCTTGTCGCATCATCCATACAGGGGGACGATCTACTACTTCACCACGAGCAGCCCGTAAGAGATGAGGAGTCGTTGAAGAAACACCCATTTATTACTTCATCCTAAGTCACATTATTTATGCCACTGTTTAGCTTATCATTCCGGGATTACGCTTTTTCAGAATAAAAGGGACTGGGGATTAGCGACTGGAGACTGGGAAATAGGATAAAACAAGAATCAATATTGAATTGGGAATTGGGAATTGGGCATTGGGCATTGATTATTTCTCCCCCATCTTCCTCACTTCCCAGTCCGCAGTCCCCAGTCCCTAATCCCCAGTCCCCTAATATGCAAACTGACTCTAACAGTCCCGACGATCTTGCATCTGCTAATAACGAGCCTAATCCAGGAAAGTTTTTAATTCCGCGATCGCAGCGACAAAGGTTCTTTATTCAGTTTACCTTAATGACCTTGATTGGATGGGTTGTGGGTGGCGTTGCTAGTATCGCCTTAGAGAGAATTATTCTCCAAAGCTCATCTAGTATTTCTCTCCAGCCACAAACATGGAGTATTTTAGTTAGAAGTCTCAGCAACGTTGTATTTGCCGTGATTTTCGCTGCTGACCAAGCCCTTGTCGTTTACCGATATTTACCGGGTTTGCAGTGGATATTTGCGACTAGCGTCGGTTGGCTGATTGCCAACGGTGTTTCTACAGCCTGGATTAACTATATTTCATCTATAGCCTCATCGTTAAATGAAACTTTATCTCCTGAACAAACTTTTATTTTTGGGTTTCTATCTGCGATCGCATATATAATTTCTGGTATTTGGCTAGGGCTTTGCCAATGGCTGGTACTGAGGCGATATACACCAGGCATTTGGTGGTGGAATTTTTTACCCTCAATCTCTTTCTTGTTAATCACTATTTTGGTTTGGTTACTTTTTATTGTGCAAAATTTGATTCCAGAAACCTATCGTACTCCCATATTATATTGGAGTGGGCAAGGACTTACAGCAGTTATTCTCGGAGCCATACCAGCAATTGGCTTATGTACATTAAAAAGAAATTTACATTACAAAACTGGAATTACTGGATAACCAAATAATTTGTGATGTTCCCAATAATTGGCAAAATCGTCAGAATTTTAAGTCTTTTCAAGGTTTTTTTAGACTCTCTCACAAACTGGTTCTGGACAGCTTATGCTGTCAGGGTTTAAAATCGGTGGTTCTCCTTCTATGAGGAGAAAAAACTGATTGAAAACAAACTGTTTTCGTTTTTTGCGCCCTATAAAAATCATGTCTCTTTTTATCAGGGAAAATAATTGATTGGGAACCCTAAATAATGCCACTACTTACAAACATTCGCTGGCGTTCTATTCTTTCACTGGCTATTGTTCTCCTTATTGGACTTTTATACAGCCACTATCGCTATTCTACTTGGTGGTTGAACCAAGAGGTAGGAGGGATTTTTTATGAAATATTTTGGTGCTTGTTCGCCTTTCTATTTATGACCACTCGCCGAGCAGTTTGGCAAATCCCTTTATGGGTATTGGTAATTACTTGCTTGTTGGAGTTTATGCAATTGTGGCATCCACCATTTCTAAATTGGGTACGTTCATTTTGGTGGGGAAAAATGTTAATTGGTACTGTCTTCACTTGGACAGATTTCCCCTATTATTTTATTGGGAGTGGGTTAGGATGGCTGTGGTTGCGGCTGATAGTTCGGGGAGCAAAGCTAAAATAATTTAGTCTGATTACGATTTTTTATTCCCAAATGGTTTCTAAACGCTCCTGTGCTTTTTTGAGTGCTTTTTCGGCAGACTCTCCTAGCAATGTCGCCTCAATAGCATGACCAAGACTGTCAGAAAGACGACTATATCCAGCAATAATCGGTCGAGGATGTGCTAGAAAAACCTGTTCCATAAATACTTTTAATACAGGTTTTTGGCTGATGAATTGCTGAAAATTTTTACTTTGAGCAGCTTTGATATTAATTGGCAAAAAACCCGTCCCGATACTCCATTCTTTTTGGAATTCTTCACTCAAAACATACTCCAAAAACTTGAGTGCTGCTTGCTCTCTTGCTGGTGTTGTTTTCATCACATACAAAATTCCCGTACCTGTCACCGTAGCACGCCCAACACTTGCAGGGATAGGAAACACGTCATAATCAACGTTAGACTTCATGATGTAAGTCCAAGGCCCTGTAATTTGCATAGCAACCCGGCCTGAAAGAAAAGCGTCCTCTTCATAACCACGTTCTGGAGCCGAAAGGGTTGCTGAACCATCTTTCATTAAATCTTGCCAGAATTTTAAAGCACTAATAGCTCCCTGATTCGTCAAGTTCGGACGGTTATTTGTCACTACCTCACCCCCAGCACTTAATAAAAAGGGGAACCAACTAAAAACAGTCCATTCTCCCTTTCCTAAAGGTAGTAATATTCCATACTGTTCGGGTCGATGGTCGCCATTGCGGTCAATAGTTAAATTTTTAGCAACTAACCTTAATTCTTCCCAAGTCTTAGGCGTTTCTGTGATTCCCGCAGCTTGGAAAAGTTTCGGGCGATAAAAAATGCCAATATTGCTGGTGTACAGGGGAACTGACCAAATGTGACCGTCTAATCTAGATTCTTCAAGTAGGTTAGGGATAATTTCTGACTTCAAGGGCAATTTTTCTAGCCAATCTTCTAAAGGTCGAATTGCCCCTAATTCTACAAACTGACCTGTACTTTGCGGGCTGAATGACAGAATATCTGGAGGCGCATTACCCACAACTGCCGTTAACACTTTCGGCAGTCCTTCTGCGTAGATAGATTCTACCTGGATATCAGCATGAGTGTGATTAAATTTATCTACCAGTTTCTGAAAAACATCTCGATTGGCAGGAGGATTAATTGATTGCCATAGTGTCAAATGAATGACTTTATCGTTATTTTGTATTTGACCTTGACAACTAGATAAAAATATGACGAGGCATCCACTCAGCAGAATTCTTAGAAGTAAAAACTGCCAAGCAGAACTAAGGAAATAGCAAAAAAAATTTCTGATTTGGGATGGGCGAATATTAATGTTCATACCAAAGAGTTAGCTAGGCTAAGTAACATTTGCTGAAAAAGCTTTACTGACACTAGTTTCGGCTCTGGTATAAAGATAAGTTTGTGGTTCTGTTATTTGTTGAGTCCTGAAGATTTTTTCTGCCCGTTCCCACAGGTCTGTATCCTCTCCATAAGCCATGTGCTTAAATCCCTGCAATTCAAAAAATACGTGTCTCTTCCCTAAAAAAGTTGGGCCCAAAACGCATTCTCGAAGATTAATTTTTTTATCAGGTTGATAATAATCAGCTACCCAAATTTCCTCTTCGGTGGCAAACCCGCCTTGAATCAAATCAACTTCTGGATGGAGTTTCATATATTCAATGCGTGACTCCAGATGATTTGATTGATAAGCGTCATCGCTGTCGAGAAATGTGATATATCTGCCAAATGATGCCTGAATTCCAGCGTTTTTAGCGTAACATTGTTTTTTATTTTGATGTTTCAAATACCTAATATTATTGAATTTTTGCACATAAGTATTGACAACTTCAAAAGTATTGTCTTGGCTACCATCATCAACAATTATGAGTTCCCAATCTTTGAAAGTTTGATTTATAACACTATTAATTCCATTATCTAGATATTTATCTCTATTGTAAGTACATATAACAATTGATATTTCTGGAATTAAGTCAAAAATTACACTAGACATAATTAATTATAGTTACTTTTATGTAAAAAGTTATACTTTAGTTTGTTGATTTTCAAGCATGAACAACTACCCATAAATAGTAAATACAAGCTGAGAATAATTTTCCAAAGTCATAGCTGCAAAGCTAAAGCTCTATTTTAGTAGAATAACATCGTTTGCATAGTATCATAATGAAGTTTGATCTAGTTTAGACAAAAGTGCTTGTGGTAACATTAGTTACCTTGTCTTTTTTAGGCAGCTATATGCAAAATTCATTGAGCTTAAAGCAACATCTACAAGAATTTTTCCATTTAAGAGTGAGAAGTGCTGGTGGTGTAGTTAGCCCAGAAATATACCAGAAATATAATTTATGGAGCTTGTAGATTATAATGACTCATTTCGGTACTATCTGCCCTACTGCAACTGGACACCTCAACACAATGACAGCTTTAGGGCGTGAACTATTAAAGCGTGGTCATCGCGTCACAGTTTTGGGGATGCCTGATGCTGAATCTAATGCCAAGGCTGCTGGTTTAGAATTTCGCTCTATATCTGCTTTTGAATATCCTACGGGATCAATGGCAAAATTACATGAGCGGTTAGGAGAACTCAATGGGTTAGCAGCATTGCATTACACTATCAATTTATCTCTAAAAACAACAGCTTTATTTCTGCAAGATGCGCCACTAATTATCAAAGAAGCTGGTATTGAAGCGCTAATATTTGATGAATGTATATTTGGAGGCAGCACTTTAGCAGACTTTCTTCACATCCCATTTGTTACAGTTTGTTCTGCATTAGTAAACGGTTTTGAAGATTCGATTCCTCCATTCTTCACAACCTGGAAATATAACCCACACTCTTGGGCGCAGCTACGTAACCGTGCTGGTTATGCTGTCCTGATGGCCTTCTCGAAATCCATCCGGGATATAATCTCCCAATATCGCCGTCAGTGGAATTTGCCTCCTTGCTCTAATATCAATGACTATTACTCTCTTTCCAAGTTAGCGATTATTAGTCAACAACCCATAGAGTTTGAATACCCAAGACGCGAATTGTCTAATTTACTTCACTTTACAGGCCCTCACTCAGACTCTTCAGGCAGGAAACCAGTGGATTTTCCTTTTGATAAGTTGAATGGTCAACCCCTAATTTATGCTTCATTGGGGACATTACAAAATCGGCTACAGCATATTTTCTATCACATTGCTGAGGCTTGTGTTGATTTAGATGCCCAACTGGTCATTTCTCTTGGTGGTGGACTTGAACCCGATGCACTACCCAACCTGCTGGGAGAACCTTTGGTCGTCAAATATGCGCCACAGCTAGAATTGCTGCAAAAAGCTAGCCTGACTATTAGTCATGGTGGAGTGAATACTGTGTTGGAATCACTATCTAATGGTGTACCTTCAGTTGCTATTCCCATAGCTAATGACCATCCAGGAGTAGCAACACGTATTGCTTGGACTGGTGTAGGTGAATTTATTCCATTATCACGTTTGAGTACTACTACGTTACGTAAGGTGATTCAAAAAGTACTGACGCAAGAATCTTACAAACAAAATGCCCTCAAGTTAAAAACTGCAATTGGCCAAGCAGGAGGAGTTCCCCGTGCCGTTGATATTATTGAGGAGGCAATATCCACAAATAAGCCTGTAATTAATAGGATGGCATCAGATCAGAAAACTAAGATTTTCAACAAAAATAAATAGAAATTATTAACTTCTAGTAATTTTTTCAAAAAATGTGTTGAAGTTGGCAGGGATAATTAAACTTAAAATAAAATCCTAGTTCGTAGCGATCGATTCATCACTCAAAACAAGGATCGTTAGGACTTTAGTCCTGACTAAAAACTTTAATTTATTTATGGTTAATTATTTCTTTCTGTGCCTTAACCATGCAGTAACTGCTATAAAACGATTCTCTGAATTATTAATTGCAAGTTTTAAGAAAATTTGGTAAGTTTTTACAATATCAACTTATGGATGAAAATAGAGCGATTTTATGACTAAAATATCAGTGCCACCTTTCTTAAGTGGTTATTGGACAGATTCATTTAACTTAAAGCAGCATCTACAAGGATTTTTAAATTTAGATGCAGAAACGCTAAATTTAAAGCTAGACGCAGGCGCACAACAGATGGCTAAGTTGGGCCACAAAGATTTTGATTGGGAACAAGCAACAGCTTTTTATCGTGATAAGGTAGGAGAGTTTTACTTATTTGATTTAGGAGCGTGGCATCTTGCAAGTTATGACTATATTGAAAATACGTTGTTATTGATTGTGGATCGCGCTCAAGGTCGGGTTTTAGATTTTGGTGGTGGGATTGGAACTCATACAATTGCTGCTGCTCTTTGCCCTAAAGTTGAGCAAGTATTCTACTGTGATATTAATCCTATTAGTCGTGATTTTGTTAGTTATCGAGCTGAACAGTTAGGACTGAATAATAAGATTACTTTTTGTGATGAAATACCTCATGAAGAGAGTTTTGATACAATCATTTGCTTTGATGTTTTAGAACATTTGCCAGACCCCAGTCAGCAAATTCTACAGTTCCATAAATTGATGGAACCTGAAGGTAAAGTGATTCTTAACTGGTGTTTCTTTAAAGGTGTTAATCAAGAGCATCCCTTTCACATAGACGATCCTGAAGTAGTAGACACCTTCTTTAAAACAATTCAAAGCAACTTTTTGGAAATTTTTCATCCTTACAATATGACAGCTCGTTGCTACCGGAAATGGAGTTAGATGAATTTGTGTCTCTGTGTTTATTGGTTAATAGCTAATATTCCCGCATCCCCATCTAAAGTTGCTTCTACACCCACTGGCAAAGCTGCATTGGGACTATCATGGCCAAAAGGTAAGTCGGAGACAATCGGAATACCCAAATCACCCAAGCGATCGCGCAATACTTCTTCTACACTAAAGCTAGGCACAGTTGGCGGCGCTTCACAGCGAGTAAAACCGCCTAAAGCAATACCGCAGACTTGAGACAAAACACCGCTCAAACGCCACTGTGTCAGCATCCTGTCAATGCGATAGGGTGCTTCCGTGACATCCTCCAACGCCAGAATTACACCATCGAGATTTGGTAATATTGGTGTAGCTAAAAGGTTAGTAGCCACCGTGAGATTACCTGGTAATAAAGTACCAGTTACTACGCCGCCACCCCATCCGCAACCTTTGAGAGGCGCGAGAGGACGACCTTCTACCGAATCGAATAATCGCTCAATTGACCAATCTGGCTCATCTGCTAAAGTCACCATTACGGGAGCATGAACGCCGGAAATTCCTGCTATGTAAAGGCTCCACAATAAAGCTGTGATATCAGAAAAGCCAATCAACCACTTGGGAAGGGCTGAGTTTTGTTGCCAATTCCAATCTTCTAAAATGCGGGTGCTGCCAAAACCGCCTCTGGCACAAAGAATACCGCGACAATTAGGATCTTGCCATGCTACTGCTAATTGCTGACGGCGAATTTCATCCGTTCCAGCTAGATAACCCCATTTGTCATCTATCTGTGGACTGATTTCTAATCGATAACCACGCGATCGCCAAATTTCTAGACTCTGTTCAAATACCTCAAATTCTCGCAAAGCACCACTAGGGGCAATTACTCGTATTAAGTCTCCAGGTTTTAAGGGCGGTGGTAAGATTTTGGATGGCATGAAAAAAATTAGGGGTTCAGAACTCCGATAAAATTTTCTTGAAATCTTTTTTTAAAGCGATCGCTACAGTGGTTTTATTTTAGGTTCGTTTTGTATCTAACTGTGGATTTTCCTTAGCTGGATTTTGCGGTACAAGATAAATACCTCCAGAGATTAAAGTTAGGGCGACAGAAATCCAAAAGGCAATTATAGAGGGAGTTTGCCAAACTTCCGCTAGAGGCGCAATCAAAAGTGCGATCGCGACTATTTGACTAACAGTTTTGAGTTTACCCCAAATATTCGCCCCGGTAATCGTCGTTTGATTCACCCGCCAACCAGCGATCGCTAATTCTCGCGCTAAAATCAAAAACACTCCCCAAGCTGGGATTTTTCCTAGTTCAATAAAAACTAGCAACGGCGCAAGCACCAAAAGTTTATCCACTAAGGGATCGAGAAATTTACCCAACTCACTAATTTGGTTGAGTTTCCGCGCCAAATAGCCGTCTAACCAATCAGTTAATGCAGCAACGAGAAAAATTGCCAAACATATCCACTGAGCTTGAGGTGTGGGATTATATAAACCATAAAGCAGAAATGGTATTCCCAATAGGCGAGAGAAGGTAATCCAGTTGGGTAGAGTCATAATAATTCGTAATTCGTAATTCGTAATTCGTAATTCACAAATCAAACTTCAAGATTAACAAGTGTAAAGCAACAAGTAGCCAAGCAAATATGCAAAATCTATGCAGATTAGTGTATCTGAGTGTGGCTGCGTGGGAAAATCTGTTTTCTGTAGCTCTCTTAAAACAATACTATGACTGAACACACAGACAACCAATTCCGCATCGAACGCGATTCGATGGGCGATCGCCAAATTGCTAGTAGCGTTTATTACGGCATTCAAACGCTGCGGGCAATTGAAAACTTTCCTATTAGCGGCATTAAGCCTTTAGCTACTTACGTAGATGCTGGATTGATAATTAAAAAAGCTACGGCAATTGTGAATGGAGAACTGAATTGCATTCCCCAAGATATTAGTCAGGCGATTGTCCAAGCAACTGATGAAATCCTAGCTGGGAAGTTCCGGGATCAGTTTGTTGTGGATGTTTATCAGGCGGGTGCTGGAACATCTCATCACATGAATATCAATGAAGTTCTGGCAAATCGCGCCTTAGAAATTCTGGGTGAAGAAAAGGGTAATTACAAACGTGTTAGTCCTAACGATCGCGTTAATTATGGGCAGTCTACCAATGATGTGATTCCTACCGCCATTCGGATTGGTGGATTATTGGCATTATCCAAGACATTGCACCCAGCAATAGATAGTGCGATCGCATCCTTAGAAAACAAAGCTGTAGAATTTCAAGATATCGTCAAATCTGGCAGAACCCACTTACAAGATGCAGTACCAGTGCGTTTGGGTGAAAACTTTCGGGCTTGGGCGCACATTCTTGGAGAACACCAAAACCGGATTTACACCGCCTCTGGTGATTTGATGGTGCTGGGTTTGGGAGGTAGTGCAGCCGGAACGGGATTAAATACTCATCCTTTATATCGCGCGCGTGTGGTAGAAGTTCTTTCAGAATTGATTGATATACCTTTAGAACCTGCACCCCATCTGATGGCAGCGATGCAGAGTATGGCCCCATTTGTGAATGTTTCCGGCGCTTTACGTAACTTAGCGCAGGATTTAGTCAAAATATCTCACGATTTGCGGTTAATGGATTCGGGGCCAAAAACTGGTTTGAAAGAAATACAACTTCCCCCAGTGCAACCCGGTTCATCAATTATGCCAGGGAAATATAATCCAGTCATGGCAGAGATGACATCAATGGTGTGTTTTCAAGTGATGGGTTACGATAGTGCGATCGCATTAGCCGCACAAGCCGGACAATTAGAATTAAATGTGATGATGCCACTAATTGCCTATAACTTGATTCACAGTATCGAAATTCTCGGTAATACCATCGCCGCACTCACCGAACGCTGCATCGAGGGAATTACTGCAAATCAAGAACGTTGTTTAGCTTATGCCGAAGGTAGTTTAGCTTTAGTAACCGCACTAAATACCCACATTGGTTATTTAAATGCTGCTGCTGTAGCAAAAGAATCTTTAGAAACTGGTAAATCCCTGCGCCAGATTGTCTTAGAACGCGGGTTGATGAGTGAAACAGACTTAGCCACAGTCTTAAATCTAGAACAAATGAGTGGTATCTTACCGCTCAAAACAGAATAATAGTTATGGGGAATTGGGCATGGTTGTTCTCCTTGTCCCCATTCCTCAATCCCCAGTCCCCAATTCCCAAAATCTATGCAGACTCAAAACCCATCTGTTAGTCTCATTCGGGCTACATCTTACGAACGAGAGGTTTTAAGAGAATCCTTGGTCCTTCTCCTGGAACCTTTTGGAGGAATAGCAGCATTTGTGAAAAAAGGCGATCGCGTTTTACTCAAACCCAATCTACTTACAGGGTCGCGTCCTGGTAAAGAGTGCATCACCCGTGCCGAACTAGTTTACGAAGTTGCCCAGATGGTAATTGAAGTTGGCGGTAAGCCATTTTTGGGTGATAGTCCTGCTTTTGGAAGTGCCAAGGGTGTAGCAATTGCAAACGGCTATCTGCCTATTTTAGAAGAACTCAATCTTCCCATCATCGATTTTCACGGTCAACGTTACCAAACCGTCAGTGATAATTTTAACCATTTGCGACTGTCTAAAGAAGCAATGGAAGCAGACGTAGTGATTAACCTACCTAAAGTTAAATCCCATGCCCAGTTGACATTAACACTGGGCGTAAAAAACTTGTTTGGTTGCGTCCCTGGTAAAATGAAAGCTTGGTGGCACATGGAAGCTGGAAAAGATGCCAATAGATTTGGTGAAATGTTAGTAGAAACTGCTAGAGCTATTAACCCTAACTTAACCATATTAGATGGCATCATCGGTCATGAAGGAAATGGCCCGAGTAATGGTGAACCTCGCCAACTCGATATTTTAGCAGCCGCATCAGATATATTTGCATTAGATCGGGCAATGGTAGAAATCCTCAATGTTCCTCCTGAACAAGTACCTACAGTTGCAGCTTCCCAAAGGCTAGGAGTTTGTCCAGAACTTGCTGCTATCGAGTTTCCACATTTAAATCCCGACTTATTAAAAATAGAAGATTGGCGGCTACCAGACAAGTTAATCCCCATCGATTTTGGTATGCCCCGCGTAATTAAGTCTACCTTTAAGCATCTTTACACCCGATTTATCAAAGAACCAATTAGTGTTTACGGAAGGAATTAGGACTGGGAACTGGGAAGACAAGGAAGATAAGAGGAATAACCCATACCCAATCCCCAATTTAGTGCAAACTTCGTTACAGCAATCTTATTTATTAGCATAGTAATCTGTAATTACCCTCCGATTGCTTAACCAGACCGCCCTATTATATTAGTGGCGGTTTTTTTGGCTGATTAATTTATTATGCAATTTCTCGTCTTAAATTTTGATTTATCCAAAAAGTTATAAGGATTTAGCATCTGGAAATTAGACCAGAGTTAGGCAATAACCCGCTACATATCTATACGAACTTCTAAAATATTTTTGACTCTACCTATATGTAGATTGACAAAAATGCTGTAATATTACACAGATTTGAAAGTTGAAATTATTAAATATTTGTTTAGTGGTATCACTGAATCCACGCTGCCCAACACAGTTGATGTATCTGTATTTATTCGGTAGTTATCATTGGTTACAAAAATAATTCCTACTCATTTCTTCTTTTGTGTCAAATATTTGTGTGTATAACTACCAGATAACAATCAAAAGCATTAGTAGATATTCAGTGCTTTTGCGGTTTTGTGTCCTGTATCACAAATTAGCAATTCCAGTAAAATAACCTTATCAAAGGCATTTTAGGATGTTATAATCATGAAGTATCAGACAAATATGTTTTGCTAATTAATCTTTAAGCAGCGAAAAAATGTAATTTATGATGCTGTCAAAGTTGGCTTTGCGTATGCGAACCATTACACCATACAGGGAAACATCTGAAAATATTAATTACAAAATAAAACATGATTTGTTTAGTTGTAACTTTGTATTAAGAACTCCATGTATCAAAAGGCTATTATGACAGTTGTATAACTGGTTTAGATTGTAGGATGCTACACATTCTACAGTTTAAAAATAGCTAACATAGCATTTAAGACTCTCAATTAGAGAGTAGACCTACACCTACACAGTGTTACGAATAACTTCAATTTTGTATGAATTCAAATAGCCAGTCTGCCAATTCTCCCGACACATATTCCCAACGTTTGGCAGACATTGTGGGAACTGCGATCGCTCTGTTGACCCTCACCCTACCTGTATTTGTTATCGCTCACTATTCTTCAACTAATGTTCAAAATAACCAGCAACCCCCGATCCACAACATCAAAGCAAGTCAAGATTGATAAAGCTTGCTAATAGCATCTCACCAGCAGGAGAGCTACAAAAAAGGAGAAAACTGATTTTGATAGAACCTCTGGAGATGTTGATGTAGTTAATCGAGAATAACCTGAATTTGCATTGTGTAACTCCAGGTTTCAGTTGTCTTGATAGAGTAGGGGCACAAATCCCTCCAACAGCAATCAAAGACGGGAGAAAATAATACCCTCTTGGAAAAAGCGTTGCGAAGTAACTTCGCAACGCTTTTTCCATTTTTTCGTGTAATTCAAGAAAACTGTCCAGTAGGGGAGATGAAGGAGAAATAACCAGTCCCCAATCCCATAAAATGAATACCTTGGGAAGAGATCCCCATATTGCCCTAAAATTCTACACGGGGAGCGAAGCTGAATGAGTGCCCCCATGATTCACTGTTATCAGAGGACTTTTTTGTGGATTTATCTCGTATTCCTGCCCAACCGAAACCCGGTTTGATCAACGTTCTGATTGAAATTGCTGGCGGAAGTAAAAATAAATACGAATACGACAAGGAACTAGAAGCCTTTGCTCTAGACCGAGTACTTTATTCATCGGTACAATACCCTTATGACTACGGCTTTGTACCCAATACTTTGGCTGAAGATGGCGATCCCCTCGATGGTATGGTCATAATTGATGAACCAACCTTTCCAGGCTGTGTTATTGCTGCCCGACCGATTGGCTTCTTAGAGATGATTGACGGTGGCGATCGCGATGAAAAAATCCTTTGTGTTCCTGACAAAGATCCGCGCTACACTCAGGTGAAATCCTTGAAAGACGTAGCACCACACCGCTTAGATGAAATTGCCGAATTTTTCCGTAGTTATAAAAATTTGGAAAAAAAGGTGACTGAAATTCTCGGTTGGCAAGATGTAGACAAGGTTGCAGCTTTAGTAGAAAAATCCGTAAAAGCTTATAGAGGATAATAGAGGAGTTAGGAGTTAAGAGTTATAAATTTTTATTCCTCACTCCTGTAGAGACGCGATTAATCGCGTCTCTACTTATAACTTTCGCTTGTTACGGATCGCAAAAACTGCCACCAACCCTAAAGCAAAATGCAGCGTACTCTCCTTTTGGCAAAAATTCATAACTGCACCCTCACGGGGGCGAATATCAACTACGTGGGTAGTATCAGTATTGATGAAACCCTTTTAGAAAAAGCTGGTATCTTACCTTATGAGCAAGTGCAAGTAGTTAATAGTGCCAACGGTCAGCGCTTTATTACTTATGCGATCCCGGCTCCAGCCCATTCGGGAGTAATTGAGCTAAATGGGGGAGCGGCACGTCTAGGCATTATTGGCGATCGCTTGATTATAATGACTTACGGGCAGTTCACTCCAGAAGAGTTAAAAAATTACTCTCCTACGGTAGTCATTGTGGACGAAAAAAACAGGCTGTTGGAAGTTCGGCGCTACGATGACCTGCTCGTTAAGGTCTAATTTCAAGGAAAATGTCAAATTTTGAGTTGTCGGATTCCCAGAGCAACATACCTGAAAAATCTGCTACCTTGCCAAGTAGCCCAGCAGGTGAATTTATAGTGCAATTCTGGGGTGTACGGGGTTTAATTGCCACCCCAAGTAGCGATACCAGTCGTTATGGTGGTAATACCGCTTGTGTAGAAATGCAGGTAGCGGGAAAACGCTTGATTTTTGATGGCGGTACTGGTTTACGGATACTGGGTAAAGCTTGGCAAAAACTACAACAGCCACTACAAGCCCATTTATTTTTTACCAACTGCCAATCAAACCGAATTCAAGGGTTTCCCTTTTTTGCTCCCGCATTTATTGGGGAAAACTGCTTTCATATTTACGGCACAGCTGCCTCAAATGGAGCCTCAATCAAACAATGTCTGTACGATCAGATGCTCCAGCCCCACTTTCCTTATCCTTTACAGGTAATGCAGTCGGAATTGCAGTTTTGTAATCTGACTCTAGACAGCGATCTAAAGCTAGATGATGTCACCATTACAACTGCATTAATTAATCAAACTCAGAGGTCAGTCGGCTATCGAGTTACTTGGCAAGATTATAGTGTTGCCTATGTCACGGACTTACACCAAAATGCCGAACAAGTTGAGCGAGAGCGGATTTTAGAGTTTATAAAAGGCGTTGATTTACTGATTGCCAATGCCACTTATACTCCCCCAACCTCTCACAACCATGATTCTGCTGAGTTACTCTGGCAAGCTGCGGTGAATGCAGCTTTAAATGCTGATGTTAAACGGCTAGCCATTTCTCATCATCACCCAGATGACCATGATGATTTTCTTGACCAGGTTAAAGTCGATGTTAAATCTGCTTTCCCTCAAGCAATATTAGCCCATGAAGGTCTAGTTTTAGCTGTTGGTAAATAATTTAGAGTCGTTGTAGCGATCGCCTAAGTTATGTTTAGGGTCATAGCTCTGATGGGGCAAGGAAGTTTCGCAGCACTGGTAGTCCTAAACCTTTACTACAAGTGATTGGCAGCCTTTATGAAAGAGCCGTTTTACCTGTTTTTCTGACATCAGGTTAGCTTGTTAGTACAGAGTAAAGTAAATACTCTCAAGAAACCCAAATTACACGGTTGTCGGCTCAAAGCCAAATAAAGCTCAACGTTATATCAATATATATAGCCACCAATTACACGTAATAGCTCAATCGTGTAATGCTGCACAACGGAGCGTTGTTAATTGGCGCTATAGTCAGCCGATTTGATAGAATCGGCGGAAAATATAAATAAAATTAATCATTCGAGTTATTCGTGTAAATGACATGCGAATAACTCTTTTTTTGTCCAAAGTCCAAGCTGTGACTTAAAAACCTTTATGGGACTTCCAAATAAAAAAATATCCCAAATTTTCTTGTGGGATGGGCATCTTGCCCGTCCCCAATATTAGGACGGGCAAGATGCCCATCCCACAAAATGGATAATTTATTTCTTGGAAAGCCCATAGGCTACACGCGCTTTGGGCACAGCATTGCTGTGCCCCTACTATTCCACACAATTAAAATCGGCTATATTGCCCCTACGACGCATTTTGCAACTCGGCTGTGCGGATTGAAAGCTGCTGTGTCTGATTACCTCGTTGCACTTTCACCTGTAATACTTGACCAAGACGACTGTCTTCCACAAAGTTCTGCAATTGTTCAGCACTGGTAATAGCTTTACCATCAACTTGCAGAATTACATCCCCGCGCCGGATACCGGCAGATGCGGCTGGTGAATTGGGGACAACTCGCATCACAAAAACACCATTAATTTCTGGTATCTGAATCGGAGAGTTGGGATCGGTATTATTTTGCTTGGCCAGATCGGGTGTTAAAGTTAGCATTTGCACGCCTAAATAAGGGTGAGCAACTTTGCCATCACGTTGCAGTTGCGCTGCGATCGCTTTAGCTTTATCAATAGGAATGGCAAATCCAATCCCCATCGCATCGGGACGAATAGCTGTGTTAATCCCAATCACTTCACCTTGGCCATTTAATAGCGGCCCGCCAGAGTTACCTGGGTTAATGGCGGCATCAGTTTGAATGAAGTCTAAGCGTTTGTCGCTAATGCCGACTTGAGCGCTGGAACGTTTAAGGGTGCTGACAATTCCCAAGGTAACGGTGTTATCAAATCCTAAAGGATTACCAACTGCGATCGCCCAATCTCCTACTTGGACATTAGTGGAAGAACCCAAGGGTGCAACGGGTAAATCGTTACCAGCATTAATTTTGACTACTGCCAAATCTGTAACTTCATCAATACCTTTAACTTTCCCTTCAAAGGTGCGGCCATCTTTGAGTCGGACTGTTACTTTATCAGCCTTATCGACCACATGAGCATTAGTCATAACTAAGCCGCTCTTGTCAATAATGAAACCTGAGCCTAAACCGCGTAACTGCTCAGAAGACGGCATTTGTTGAGAGAAACCGTCACCAAAAAACCGACGGAAAAACGGGTCTTCCATAAATGGATCGACGCGACGAGTAATTGTTCGCTCAGTATCAATCCGAACAACTGCTGAACCAACACGATTTACTGCTGCTGTGACAAAGCTAGTACTGCCGATCGCAGCCGTAGCTGGTGATTGGCTTTGGGCATTCACTTGTGAAGTATCTTTAGCTATGACTATGGGTGCGGGTTCGGCTTGGGAAGGCAATACCTGCAATGTGCTAACCGCTAGCACAACTCCTAGCGCGATCGCTAAAACATAACTACTGAGTTGCCCTATAGACCTGGGTAATTTGAGAAATCGCATAATCACAACCTAATTTATAAGCCTAATTGTTGCTCAGTCGTGACCGAAGAGGCAGGGGAGCAGGGAATAAAGATTCGGAAATTTCCTTGGAATCAAGGGTTTTAGAGCCAATACATTTATGTATGGGGTCTTCTCCTCTGCCCTTGCTCCCTTTCCTCTTGATGTGACAAATCTATTTACAGTTATTTTTACTTCAGGTTTCGCCTAATCTCCCCAATACTCTAGTTAGGGCATTTTGCGAGTTACCTGTAATCAACTTAATGGAAAATTTAACCCAAAAGCTATTATGGACATTTACCCTTTACAAGTTCGGTTTTTACCCATCAATAAGACTTTTGGATTGCTAACAATACTACAACTTTCAAAGTAGTGACACCGATAAAAAGGAGATAGGGGACAACCATACTCGCTTTTGGTTCAAAACTCAATCGGATGATGAACTAACTTTTGAATAAAATTTCATTCCGACTGCTTGCACCTAGCTGGGGTAAAGAGTTGATGGCTGAGTGGGGAGTTAAAGCAGTCGGAACAGTTAGAGGTAATTGTAATTGTTTGACAACACTTTGTAGTAGTTGGTCTTGTCCAGTTCGCAAACCCCAAACATTTGTACCACGATTGATAATGGCAAACCAAACCAAACCGCGATCGCGTGTGGGCATGACTCCGGCTAAAGCGCTCACATCTCGGAGAGTACCAGTTTTGATCACAGTAGCAAGGGGAATGTGTCTGGTGTGCAGTGTTCCCCGATGATCGAATCCAGACATAGGAAACAAGTCAGCCAGATTTAACTGATGGGCAGATGCCTCAGCTTGAATAGCCATAAACATGGCACAAACAGCCCTAGGGGAAATGCGATTTTCCGGCCCCAGTCCAGAACCATTGATTAACTGAATTTCTGCTTGTGGAACCCTAGCAAGGTTAGCAGCAGTGGATTGAACTACAGTTGCTCCTCCCACTGACTCTGCTAGCATCTCTGCCATATCGTTGTTACTGTAAACGTTCATTTCCTTGAGCAGTTGCTTTAAGGGTAATGAACGATGACGCAGTAACAAAGTTTGTTGAGGGTTTGGTTGAGCCTCAACTTTCACCGTACCCGCAATCACGACTTGAGGCTTGGGCGTTCCCTTGGGCATGATTGAGTATGTATAAAGAGCCGGGCGGCCCCAAGTGGCACGATTTAGTGTTTGCTTGAGCATCATACCCGCCAGCATCGGTTGACGTTGGAAATTCATGGCAAAACTGCCATTAATGATTAAATTTCCCTTTACCTGCTTGATGCCCATTTGATTGAGAGTATTACCAAGAGCGATCGCTTCTTCCCAAACAAACAAAGGATCGCCACGACCTGTAATCACCAAATCGCCCTGTACAACTCCATTTACCACTGGCCCAGTGACACTCACCAAAGTATCAAATTGGTAATCTGGCCCCCAAGTTTTCAAAGCAACTAATGAAGTGGCAATTTTAGTTAAAGAAGCAGCCGGCAGAGGTGTCGTACCTTGGTGATTTGCCATCAGCATTGGCCCCGACTGCATCCAAATTCCCTGACTCTCAGCCAGATTTTGCGCCACCACCTTTGATGTTATGAGCTTTTTCAGATATTCCTGCACCGTAGTCGCCCCAGTTGGATTGGGATCGGGCGCAAGAACTAAGCCAGGACTACTTTGCCAAGTCAAGGCATCCAAGGCATCCATAGGCTTGATTTGTACCCCGGCCATTTCCAGCCAGAGTGACACCAAACCTGAACCCAATAATTCCAGCATTTTTTATTCCTCTGTAAGGATCTGATATGTTGTTTACTGTGCTAATATACAAGCTTTTTTCCCAAAATCAGTATTGAGCCATAATTAACTGGTGTTTTTCTCATCTGGAAATAGCACTTTTTTGTCATCTTGATTCTGACACCGATGTTTGGTCGATCGTCACCGTCTGTCTACTCAATAAGAGCCAATACTGAAACAATAAGAGTAATGCTAAAGCGACATCATAAACTATGAGTGAACTTCCTAACAGCCTTGAAGATGCGATCGCCCAATCTCGTGTAGCTGTCCAAGCTGCCCTTGCAGATGGTTGTACTCGCTTGCAAGTTGAGTTCCTGTTCCCAGAACTCAAGTTTATGCCCGTGGCGGAACAATTTGTGCCCGTGTTTACAGATTATGATTCCCGTTTGAAGATTTTCTTTGCTGATGCTGGTGCTGCGGCTCTAGCCCGCCGCAATTGGGCAGATGCACCATTTCAAATTTTAGATATCGGTACGGGAAGGACTGCTTCCTTGGAAACAAAAATTCAGCCAGAGGATGAAATTTTCTTGTTCGTTGCTCCTACTTCCGTAGAAGTACCGCAGGTGGAAAAATTGTGTCAAGTAATAGGCGATCGCCCTGTAGTCTTTTTAAATCCCCGTCTAGAAGATTCTGGAACTGTGGGTATTGGTTATGCAGCAAGGCAAACTCGCCTGCGTTTTACCAATACTATTGAATCCTGTTATTACCTGCGCCCCATAGACGAGCAAAGTGCCCTATCTCGCTCCTACCCAGGACAGTGGGAAGTTTGGCTGGAAACTGACGGCGAATATCAAAGAATTGCCGAATTACCCACAAAACCGTCGGGTGATGATTTGGATCAGATCCTTTTAAAAGGACAACCGCAAACAACTACCGATGCAACACCTGCGAGAAAACCCAGTGTGTTTAAGAGTTTGCAACGGTTCTTAAAGGCGTTGAGTAGTTAGCAAAAAGCAGAGAGGTAGCAGCAGGAAACTCGCTCGTCTGCTGCTTCATCATTTACTGTAGCGGATGTGCGGTGCTATTCCCTAAATGCTTTGTGATATCATGTCTGGTTAAACAATTGTCATTGCGAGTGCAACGACATATCACAAGTAATTTGCCGGACATGATATAAGTCTGCTTTTTGAGACTTAACAGGAAACGTCAGTTAAAGAGTTTGCTGTTTGCTGCTTAAGCGGAATTACAACTACAAATTCTGTACCCTGTCCAAGAGTAGAAATACATTGTAATTTTCCCCGATGTTTTTGGGTGATAATCTGGTAACTAATAGATAAACCTAATCCCGTACCTTTACCAGCTGGTTTCGTAGTAAAGAATGTTTCAAATAATTGTTTTTGGACGTTTTCGGGAATGCCTGTACCATTATCAACAATGCGAATAACTACCTGATTTTCACTAGTGAGTTGAGTATAAATATAAATTTGGGGAGGAGAGAGTGCTGCTTTCTCTGCTCTCCATTCACCATTTTCCACTGCCTCTTCTAAAGCATCGATCGCATTTGCTAGAAGATTCATAAAGACCTGATTGAGTTGTCCAGCATAACATTCTACTAATGGGAGATCGCCGTACTCTTTAATGACCTGAATTGTTAGAGAGTTAGATTTTGCTTTAAAGCGATGTTCCAGAATCATTAATGTATTATCTATACCCTCATGGATATTCACAGCTTTCATCTCTGTTTCATCTAACCGGGAAAAGTTTCGCAGAGATAAAACAATTTCTGTGATTCTTTCAACACCGACTGTCATAGAAGTTAGCAAGTTAGGCAAGTCTGCTATTAGGAAATTTAAGTCGATAGCTTCTATTTCTTTTTGAATTTCCGTTACTGGATTAGGATAGTTTTGCTGGTATAATTTCAGTAGTTTTAGTAAATCTTCAATATATTGATTGGCATAACTGATATTGCCATAGATAAAGTTGACTGGGTTGTTGATTTCGTGCGCTACACCTGCTACCAACTGCCCCAAACTAGACATTTTTTCACTCTGCACGAGTTGAGATGCTAGCTGCTTTGCCTCTTGGCGCAATTGTGCTTCTGAGTATCGCAATATCTGTTCTGCTTGTTTGCGCTGGGTAATGTCGTGGAGAATGACAACATACTCTTGAAAATCCTGATGGGGCCTGTCTGAGATGGAAACTTCCAGGATTTTGTTTTTGCCATTGCGGAGTAAGGTTTGTTCGCTGCGCTTTGTCCACTCGTCTGGATAATAGACTAATGCAATTAGCCATTTGTTGAGGTGATTTCCCCGCAAGTCGGATGGGTTAACACCAAAGAAAGATTCAGTCGCCGGATTCGCCTGCTGAATAATGCCTCGATCGTCCACAACTAAAATACCATCCTGGGCGACAGTAAACAGGTGTTCGGCAGCTTCACGGGCTTCTGCGATCGCCACCACTTGCGGTAAACTTGTCCAACAAGCGATCGCTACTCCTACAAATGCTACCGTCATCAGCAGCACCACAAATAGATTTTCACCCCCCGAATTTGCCGCTTTATTAAGTTTCACGCCAAATAACCAGCCAGCTGCCACTGCGCTGCACAGTAAAAAAATTAGGATGCTCACCTGAAGAACTACTGAGTCCTTGATAATGACCACAGGACGCGATTTATATCGCTGCATCCACCAACTGGGGTGGAAGGGAGGGAAATTCACCCGGCGAATCACCGCATCTATTCCCATAACGCCAATGGGAAATAATAGCCCAATTAGCAAGTTGAGCCAACCCCAGGCAAATCCGCCCACCACTAGCACCACAACTTCTAACAGCAGAATCGCCAGAGATATGCGAGGAAACAAAACTTCCGGGCGATCGCGCCGCAGCCAAAGCCCCAAATGCAATAACATAAAGGAGACAAACCAACCAACATTGCCAACAGCCACGATTCGCGCCACATCTCCCCAAATCAGATAGATTAGACACAACACCAGTGTTAATGTCAGTGCTGGCACAAACACACCCCGGCGTGACACAACGGAAAATACAGGTGAGATGTGTTTGTCTAAAGCCAACTGATACAAAATCCGAGGACAATTAGAAACAACCGTTGCCGAACCTAAAAGACTTGCAGCCACCAGCAAAAAGGAAACACTTATACCTGCTGATTCTCCCCAGAAGGGGCGGGAAGCCGCCACAAGATTCAGAAAAGCATTGTCTTCGAGGCTTGGATCGGTTGCTAACCGCATCATTACCCAAGATCCCCCCAAAAAGATCGGTGGCATCATCCAAGCCGCAACCTCTAAAAAGCGCAGCGTTTGGGTAGGTTGACGGCTATCGGCGACAAAAGAAGAAGCCGTTTCACAACTATAGGTGGCATAAGTGACGAAAAAGAACCACTTGGCCCAATCCACAAAACCTATAGATGACCAATTGTTAGGAAAAAATCCCGGACTAACATCAGAAAATGCTAACCAGCCCAAACCCTGTACGCAGAAAGTGATTAGTAGTCCAAAGGCTGGAATTATAAAAAACAAATGTAAAATACTCAGGGCGCGAGTCCCACTAAACGCCACGATAAACGGCAACAGTGTAAAACCAATATTCAGCCATATTTCTGGACAGGCAATACCCAGCGCCTCTAAATTCACCTTAATCAAATCTTTGAGGACGATGGTATTAACTGCCAGGTAGGAAACCCAGTTGAGAAGGTATCCAATTGCGGCATAACAAGCTAGTGCTGGGTAGCTTTGCAGCAGCTTAGTAGCATAATTAGGCGTTCCTCCAGCCACATTTATAAAATGTATACCCAAGCGTTTTACCTGGTAGTTGAGGAGCATTCCGAAAATCACCGCAGGTATCCAAACAAAAATAGCTTGGGAACCGAGAGCAGCATGAATTGCTGGAACCAGTGCTGTCCAAGAAATATGAGCCGTCAAACCAAAGCCCCAACTTTCTACAGCACTTAGGCTTCTAGTCAAGCGAGGGTAAGAAGATTGGCTCAAAGTGGGATGAGCAGGATGGGACATGATTGGCAGTACTGGGTGGGATACTTTAATTAAGCTTATTAGCTAGAGTTCCCATGCTATAAATATTCTGAACAGAGACTTTATATTCAAAACTTCAAGTTATTCTCGATCGAACGTCAGCGAATAAGTTTATTGCAGCGAAAAAATAGCATGGGTGGCAAACTAATTGTATTTGAAGGTGTGGAAGGCTGTGGCAAAACCAGCCAAATGCAGCTTTGTTGTCAGTGGTTGGAAAGTCTCAATGTTTCTGTGGTGGTAACTCGCGAACCAGGTGGAACAGAGTTAGGCTTACATCTTCGCCGCTTGCTACTAGAAAAGGCAGAGGATAAACCAGTTGCTGAAGTGACAGAACTTTTATTGTATGCTGCTGATCGATCGCAACACGTGGAACAAGAACTCAAGCCAAATCTGGCAGCAGGGAAATATATTTTATGCGATCGCTATACTGACTCTACCATTGCCTACCAAGGATACGGTCGCGGTTTGAACATGAGTTTAATCAATCAGCTTAACTATATTGCCACTGCTGGCTTAGAGAGTGACTTAACTATTTGGTTAGATGTCGATGTCGAAGTTGGACTAGCCCGCAAACGGGGAGATGGAATAGGATTAGACCGGATTGAACAAGAAGCGATCGCTTTTCATCGGCGCGTTCAGCAAGGATACGCAGAGTTAGCAGCATCCCATCCCTCAAGAATTGTCCGGGTAGATGGCAGCTTGAGTAAAGAAGCTGTACAACGCGCAATTCAAGAAATTTTGCGCGGACACCTGCACTTGTAGGACTTACGCAAAAACTCTCTGAAACTCTTATTTCTTTGTGTCCTTTGCGGACTTTGCGGTTCGTTTTTTCATGATTTTGCGTAAGTCCTGACTTGATGAGTTAGGGCAAAAATAAATCTAAAAGTTTTTAATGAGGTTTGGGCAAACTAGGTTAGTAATTCGTGGCGGAACAACAGCTGCGATCGCTTGCTGTACTATTAGGCTAAATGACTTTAAATATCAACAAAAATGAGCATTATTGTCTTCGGCAGCATAAACATAGACTTGGTAGCAACAACACCCAGGTTGCCAGTTGCAGGAGAAACGTTGCTAGGAGAAGAATTTTTGAAAGTTTCGGGAGGTAAAGGAGCGAATCAAGCCGTAGCATTAGCAAAATTGGGAATTCCTACCCAAATGGTGGGGCGTGTAGGTGCAGACGATTTTGGCGGAGAACTTGTCAACAACTTGCAAGCATCTGGTGTGCAGATTGGCAATATTTTCGTCGATAAGACTGTTAGTTCTGGAGTCGCCATCATCGCCGTAAATCATGCTGGGGAAAATCAAATTATTGTCATTCCTGGTGCAAATGGGTGTGTGAATCAAGAAGATGTAGAACGATTGTCCAACTTATTACCAGAAGCTACAGCACTGCTTTTACAATTAGAAATTCCGATTACTGCCGTGGTTGCAGCCGCTAAAGCCGCAAAAAAAACCAAAATCAGGGTAATTCTCGATCCAGCACCCGCACGATCTGATTTCCCAGATGAACTTTACCCGTTAGTGGATATTATTACACCGAATGAAGTTGAAGCCGCGCAGTTAGTAGGTTTTCCTGTGGATGGAGAGGAACAAGCAGCAAAGGCTGCTGAAGTTTTATTACAACGGGGTGTGAAATGTGCGATCGTTAAACTGGGTTCTAAAGGTGTTTTTTGTGCAACTGCTGAGGAAAAGTTTTTTGTCCCCGCCTTTCTAGTTCATGCGGTTGACACAGTAGCTGCTGGCGATGCTTTTAATGGCGGCTTAACTGCGGCACTTTTTGCAGGACTTTCTTTACATCAGGCAGTTGTTTGGGGTGCAGCAGCAGGTGCTTTGGCAACGACAAAACCAGGCGCACAAACTTCACTACCCGATAGGTTGACATTTGATGCGTTTCTTAGAGAAAGGGCATCTGTCAAGTCGCTTCGCTCCAATTAAAAATTAAAAATTATTAATTAAAAATTGCAAGACTAAGGAATCTGGATTAAATAAAGTGCAAAAGTAGGGTGTGTTAGCGGAGCGTAACGCACCATTCCAAGTTAAATAAGAATTGCACGTTAATAAAAAGCCCTCCAGATAAGACGAGGGCTTGGTGCTTTTTTGCTAGATATCGGTATTGGCTCAATCCCTTCTAACTACGAGCAAGCGTAATCTGAGTAGTGTCAAAGTTTTGTAACCGAGTCATGTTTCCACTACTCTTATCTACGCTATATATAGCATTGGGTATTTCATACCTCATAGCTCCAAACGCAAGAAGTTGACCTGTTGCAGAGCAAACTAAGCTTTGTAGGCCATTATTCCATGCTTTATCATCAACTTTCAATTGTGCCAGTCCGATCGGCTTTTTTTGATTTGAATCTAGCTGCACCAATGTTGTATCACCATTGAGTCCAACTAAAGACGTATAGAGTTTTCCATCTGGGCACTCAGCTAGATTACTAACTCGCTCATCGTTCGGGAATTTAACCTTACTAATAGGACTGATCTCTCCTGTTTGAAGGTCAATATCTACCAATACAATGGGTGGTGTACCGTTCTTTTTACCTACTAGACCGATGAGTCGCCCATCAATAGTGCCTAGCAAACTTCCAAGCTGTTGATTCCTTTTAAGTCCTGAGACTATCAAAGTTTTTACAGGCGTACCCAAAAATGTAATGCGAGTCAGTGCCGCCTGTCTTCTACTAGTCGTAACAGGAGTAATGGCTACAACAAGTGTGCCATCGGTTAAAGAAGTGAAGCCACTCAATATCTCATTAGGCTCTAATAGAGGAGTACTTTTATCTTCAAGTACCTGAGAATTTCCTGTAATTAAGGATTGCAAAACAAGTCCTACGGGCTTAGTAACCGTGGGGACAATATTTGGGGCAGTGCTATCATCTGATTCAGTGATGTTTACCTCTGGAACAACCGTTTGGTCGGTAGTGATGATAGAGCTAGAACCTATACCTACAATATTTAAATTTGGAATATTTAAGCTTGGTGTTTGTGCAAAGGCTTTATTGCCTAGATAACTAAGCCCAGATGCTACAGTTCCAGCAAGTGCCAACTGGCCAAAATGCCGACGTGAGAACTTGTAATTCATATTTCCACTCCTAGAATTAATGACTTTTATTAAGTAGTTGTGTATTGAACCTAAACGGGTAAAACTAAGATATTCGCGTCCAGGTCGCTACTGAGGGTGTCCCATTGTTGTCACTAATAAAAAGCATGTACCAGCCTGGTGGTGCGATGTTTCGATTGTCTGTTACTGTGACATTGAGAGAAGTAGCATTCCTAAAATTAATCGGTACATCCACTAACCTTTGTTCTGTATCGCAGGAATGGGTAGTTGCCATTGGTCTAATCAGACTAACCCATTTAATATTTGCAGCTTGGGGTGTCTGAATTGTAAATTGCAGCCCGTAGCTCAATGCTTGAGGAGCGCTCTGAATAATTGGTCGTGACCGCGACATGTAGGCAGGACTGTAGATTTCTAATCGCAGTTCAGCGACTCTCCGTTGAGGGTTCCCCCCAGCTGTGGCTACCCTCCCATCTGGCAGGAGTAAGGCCACAGAGTGATATACGCGGGGGATATTTTGTTTAGCTACTGCTGTCCAGGAATTTGTGACTGGATTGTAGATTTCTGCTGGTAGCATTGATTGGGCTGTGTTCTCATCCATTCTGCTACCATTGCAAACAAACACTGTGCGATCGGGTAACAAAACTGCGCTGAGATGCTTCCGACCATTTTTTAGAAACCTCGATCCTACGTAAGTTGGGTTAGTAGCTTTTAGATTTACAATATTTACCCTATTTGTTGTCGCAGTAGCACTACCTCCACCGATAATCATGACGGCTTGGTTTTGTGCAGGTGGTAAAAGCACACTGGCAGCTTGATCGCCGAAAGCTGGGTCTTGCAGCCCTGGCACCAGTTTTTCTGTAATGGATTGTGTAAATGTCCCTGGCAGGGTTAATATTCTTGGTGTCACTGCGGTACCACCCATCTGAGCACCTGAATAAAAGATGTTTCCATTACTTAATAGAAATAGATGTGCGTATGACGGTAAGGCGCTTGTTGTTGGAAAAGCGTTCCAACCATTTGCAAATGTAGAAGAATAAATTTCTGGTTGTTTGTTGAGCTTGCCATCTATACCAAGCCCAGCCACTGCGAATATCCGACCACTGCCTAGTGTTAACACAGTAGGATACCAGCGGCCATTATTCATTGATGGTTTGTTGACCCATTTCTCGGTAATGGGATCAAACATTACAGCAAAGGGTGAACCATAGAATGGATCGTAGCGCAGAGTTCCACCGGCAACCATCAACATACCATCAGAGGTGAACGAGTGACCGGCGCAAAAAAGGTCAATAGGGTTATTATTACTATCCAATGGAGGCGCTTGACGGGTAAATGTTCCCTTGTTTACATCCCACACCACACTGTCATAGAGATTATTTAAGCGATTGGGATCGTTACCTGAGCCACAAAAAAAGAATACTTTACCAGTACGAAGTAGAGCGCCATGTATGGGTAGGATTGGGGCATTGTACGACAATACTTCCCATTTGTCTGTGGTAGTAGCCTGAGCTATGAAAGTCCCTAAATCTGTTTCTTCTTGAAGGTTGGTTTTGTTATTATGTTGAGTCACTTTATTTACAATTATTCCTACGTAATTTTTATTTATTGTTCTTTTTTAATTAATGTCTTCCTAAGAGGATGTTTGAAAAGTCCTTGGTGATGTATCAAATACTTTTAGATCCCCCTAAATCCCCCGATAAATTGGGGGACTTTGATTCCGTTTCCCCCCTTTTTAAGGGGAGCCAGCGCGGTCTTGGGGGTTTCCCCATGAGCGACTGGCGTGGGCTAGGGGGGATCAATAAGTGCCTAATATCACAGCCGACCACTTTTCAAACAACCTCTAAACTTATATCTCAATACAGTTCAGTTAAGCGAAGCGTTTTTTTTCTTCTCTTTGTGTACTCTATGTCTTTGTGGTTCGTAAAAAACTAACTTTAACAAAGAGTTTTAGCCTTAACTGAACTGTATTGACTTATATCTATACTTATTTAAGTTTATTGAGTGTAAAGATGTGATGTTTTTTATAAAAAGATAAAGTAAATCCCTTGCGCTAATAGTAATTACTCTGTTAATAATCTGTGCTGCTGTACAGTATATAAATTAATCTTTGTACTGGGTTGTTAAGGTTAGGATGCATGATGCTTTTAAATACGATATATAAACACAAAGAGAAGTTTGAGGGGTCAGTTCCCTTTGCTCATAATTTGGTAAATAGACTGCCATTGGGGAGCGCTGGCTTAATAATTGTGTTTTTGACCTAGATTTATGACACTATTACTTATTGATAAATGGTTAATAAACTTAACTTTTTAGCAATGATTTGATGTAAAAAAGGGTAAATACATCCACAAATGAAATTTGAATGACGATTAGCGGAGAAATTTTTCATAAAGAGTCCGATACAAAGCACAGGCAAAGCGTAGTAAAGTAGTAAAACTCAGAGTAAGTTGTAAACACCGAAACCTACTGTGATAAAAACATTGATAATGTCAATCCTCCCAAAGCAAGATTGTCACCATGAGCAAATCAACTCCAATGGATGACGAAAAAAATCTCCCAAAGAAAAAGGGTAGGACACTACCTCCAAAGCTAATCATTTGGCTAGGAAAATTTGTCTGGACGACTATGTGGCAGATAATGATGTCAAAGCTTGCTCCGAGCAATCAGTCGGGAGCATATATTCGTCCTAATAGTCAGTTTCGCAAGTTCATTGGCACAGAAGAGGGAAATCCCCACCCACCAGCAGCAGGGCGCTACAAACTCTATGTTGGGTTGGGTTGTCCTTGGGCGCATCGAACCTTGGTTGTGCGATCGCTAAAAAAGCTCGAAGCGGTAATATCAGTATGTATCGTCTCTCCTTCTCCCATCGAAGGCGGTTGGATATTCAACGAGGAAGAAGAAGGTTGTCGCACTCTGGCTGAATTTTATCAGTTGGCAGAACCTGGTTACAGTGGACGCTCTACAGTTCCAATTTTATGGGACAACCAAACAAAAACTATCGTTAACAATGAGAGTTCAGAGATTATCGTCATGCTGAACTCTGAGTTTAACGAGTTCGCTAACAATCCCACCCTCAATCTTTACCCAGAAGCACTCAAAGAGAAGATTGACTGGTGGAATGAGAAGATTTATCACGCGGTAAATAACGGTGTGTATCGCTGTGGCTTTGCCCAAAGCCAAGAAGCATACAATCAAGCTTGTAACGAACTGTTCGCAACTCTTGATGAGATTGACATCGCATTGCAAACTAGTCGATATCTGTGTGGAGACAATATCACACTTGCAGATGTCCGTTTATTCACAACGTTATTTCGGTTTGATAGTGCCTACTACGGGTTGTTTAAGTGCAATAGACAGCGAATTCGAGACTATCACAACTTAGGAGCTTACTTACGCGATGTATATCAGCTTCCCGGCGTAGCTGACACCTGCGATGTCGAGAGTGTGAAGCGAGACTACTACGGGAACCTATTCCCACTCAATCCTGGTGGGATAATTCCTAATGGGCCTGATATGTCTTATCTTGATGAACCATCTGGGCGCGATCGCATCGGCACAGTAAATGCTTCATAATATACATTGAGAACTAAAACCTCGATGCCTGCACGTCTGGAGTTAGTGTAATTGTGAACCAGATTAATCGAGTTGCAATTGTCGGTGGAACTCATGGCAATGAGTTTACTGGGGCCTATTTAATCCAAAAATTTGCCCAGTTTCCTGATTTGATTGCTAGACAAAGTTTTGAGACAGTGACTCTGTTAGCAAATCCTAACGCTTTTGCAGCAGGGAGGCGATATGTAGAAAAGGATTTAAATCGATGTTTTCTCAAGCAAGATTTACAAAATCCAACTCTTAACAGTTACGAAGAATTGCAAGCTAAATCAATTCAAAACATCTTAACATCAAACAGAGGTAAACAAGCAGATTTTATCTTAGATTTGCACAGCAGTACAGCTAATATGGGTCTGACAATTATTTTGGTAAACAGTCATCCCCTAAACTTGCAATTAGCTGCTTATCTCAGCCAGATTAGTCCTTTGGTAAGGATTTATCGCTGCTCTTTTAAATCAATTGCAGAAAATCCATTTGTAAATTCTCTGTGTGAATTAGGCTTTGCGATCGAGGTTGGCCCGATTGCTCAAGGACTCTTAAAAGCAATGCTGTTCCAACAAACAGAAGAACTTATTTATGCAGTTCTTGGCTATCTAGAACAGTTTAACCAGGGGAAAATTTCATCAACTAACAAAACCTTAATTCTCTATGACCATTTATCAGTTGTGGATTATCCAAAACAGCCGAATGGTAAAATCTTTGGGATGATTCATCCAGAGCTTCAAGACAAGGATTACCAAGCCTTGAATCCAGGAGATCCAATCTTCTTAACTTTTGACGATAAAACAATTATTTATGAAGGTGCATCTACCGTTTGGCCGATTTTTATTAATGAGGCAGCTTACTACGAAAAAGGAATTGCAATGTGTTTGACTCAGAGACAGCAAATCAATATTTAGGATGTTGAAAATTTTTGTGCGATCGCTTTTTATTGGAACTAATGATATAAATTGAGCATCATAACCTAGAAAATATGCCGATCCTAATTTATAATCCCTGTAGCTGTTGAGATGTTGAATATCCAGTTGTAGACATTCCCAAGGAATAAAGTAAAGTTGCAGGTTCTTAAATCCGTCTTTCTAAGACTTAGTTAAATTTACGCTTAAAATTGTCCAAATACTTAAATTCATAATGAAAGCGAAGCGACCAGGAAACAAACCAATAGCCAGTCTTTCTTTAGACTTGGATAACGTTTGGTCTTTTCTAAAAAACCAGGGCGCTCCGGGTTGGGAGACTTTTCCCTCTTACTTAGATATTGCAGTCCCTCGTTTCTTAGATATTTTTCAGCAATGGGATTTGACAATCACAGTCTTCATTGTGGGTCAAGATGCAGCCCTGGAAAAGAACACCAAAGCATTACAAGCGATCGCTTACGCCGGCCACGAAATTGGCAATCATTCATTTTACCACGATCCTTGGCTACATCTGTATTCAGAGGATGAAATTGAACAAGAGGTGGCGTTGGCCGAAGAACATATCAAGCGCGTCACTCATCAACATCCTATCGGCTTTCGGGGGCCGGGATACAGTTTTTCTCCTGCGGTATTGAAAGTCTTAGCACGACGGGGATACGAATATGATGCTTCGACTTTCCCCACATTTTTGGGGCCCATAGCACGAGCTTATTATTTGATGACCTGTAAACTGAGCAAGGAAGAACGTAAGAAACGGGAAGCCCTGTTTGGTGGTTTTAAGGATGGTTTGCAGCCTTTAAAACCTTTCCAGTGGAAGATGGGTAAGGATAAACTGACTGAAATTCCCGTTACCACGATGCCAATTTTCAAAGTGCCAATTCACTTCAGTTACATCATGTACCTGAGTACATTTTCTTCGGAAGTGGCCTTACTCTACCTGCGAATTGCCCTTTGGCTGTGTAAACTTACGCGCGTCCAGCCTTCTTTGCTATTCCATCCTACAGACTTTATCAGCCAAGAGGATGTGCCAGAACTATCATTCTTCCCTGGAATGAGTGTTCCCACCTACAAAAAGCTGGCAATAGTGAACAAAAGTTTAGAACTTATATCCAGTCAGTTCAATGTTTTAACTGTTGGACAACACGCCAAATCCGTAGTCGGCGCACGTCAACTACCTGTATTAGTGCCTCAAAAGAGGTAAAAAAATATAATCTATGGGATTTATTCAGGTAAATTTGTATCCTTAATTACAGGGAAAATTAATTTTTCCCTGTTTCAATTTTGAAACCAGCTGACATTTGCTTGCAAGAATGTGTAAAGTAATTGATAGTCAACTACTATCTTCAATTTTTTACACATCTATCTATGGTTAGAAAAACTCAACGCCTTTTGCTGCTAGTTATTTCCTGTAGTATAACTGGTGTAATTTTGGGAGGTACTGCTGCTTGGGCAGAAAGTAATCTCTGCTTGGAAGACAGTAAGGTTACAAGTGACTGTCTAACTCAAGATCCAATCCAAAAAACTATCCAAGGAATGAGTACCGGATTGTTAGCTGGGGCTGGGGCCGCTTGCGGTGCAGTATGGCAGTTAAGGCATGAAGATTGAGCGTAAACTACCACTAACCCGATACTTCGGGTTAGATTAGGTTTCTGGACTAATTAGCCAGTGTCTCCACTTTGACTTTCGGCCAGCATTTAAGTTATGTGGGTCAATTATCCTGTATTTATGTGGCTTTGGAAGAATACCGATCTATTAATGCACGAGCAAATTTCTGGTGTTTTTCAGCGAGATGTTGAGGATAGATAAACTGAGCATTACCCATAAAGCGGTACACCCAGCGACAAAACTCCTCCAGCGATCGCTCAGGAAGTTTAACAATATAATCTACGTAAGTAAGTTTGCTATGTGTATTATTCATAAGTCTGGGTTAATCGCCTGGATTGGTGAACGAAATAATCAGCTTTTTGGTCACTTACGTTGTTTTATTGACAAAACCTAGTCATTTCAAAATTTTCAACGCTCTGTTGGTTTCTGCGTGACTGAGGCAGTTGGATTTAGACTTGAAGTGATGGGACTGGAGGAAAGACTGGTGACGAGAGCAATTGGTATAGAGCTTCTTATTGCCCAAAAGGTTCTTACCTTATCAAAGGAACAACAGCAGCAAGTACTTGACTTTGTAGAATTTCTGCAATTGAAATCACTAACAGTGGAGTTTTTGCACCATGATGGCACGCCAATGTCTGCTTTAGAAGCAGCAGGAGACTTAGTTGGCTGCGTGGATTCTGGGCCTGGGGATCTCTCGACAAACAAGGAGTACCTTAAAAGACCATTAACAGAATGAAGCAAGCGGTACTGCTAGATACAGGGCCATTAGTAGCTTTAGTCAACAGTCGAGAGCAGTTTCATAAATGGGTGACAAATCAGTTTGGACAGATTGAACCACCTTTGTTAACTTGTGAAGCGGTAGTTACAGAGGCTTGTTTTCTCTTACAGAATGTTTATGGAGGAGAAGCAGCAGTAATTTCTTTTGTACAAAAGGGAATTATCCATCTTCCGTTTCGGCTCTCTGAAGAATCTGCTGCTGTTTCCGAGTTGATGCAGCGTTATCAATCAGTTCCAATGTCGTTAGCAGATGCGTGTTTGGTGAGGATGGCAGAACTGTATCCTACTCGTGAACTACCACTAACCCGGAGTTCCGGGTTAGATTAGGTTTCTGTACTAATTAGCCAGTGCCTCTACTTAGCTTTCGCTAAAAAATTTATTCAGAACGCGGAGGGCAAAATGGAATATGACGAAATCTTTCAACGCGATTTTATCGCTCGAACTCTCGAAATCGTTGAGCAGTATGAAAAATACGTAATGAAGTGTGTTTCAGAAAACCAGCAATTTGAAGTTACGCTACTCATCAACTGCCTACTAGGTCTTTTGGTTTTACCCAAAGAACATTGCTATAGGAGTATTCCTAATAAACCTATTAAAGAATTAGAAGAGTGGGGACTTTCCCCCGACTTCATCCAAGATTGGGGATCGGAAGACCATCACACTCTGCCGAAATTTGTTAAAAAACTCAGAAACGCCGTTGCTCATACCAGTCTTTGCCTGCATGGAGATGGCGTTCAAATCACTAGCCTTGAGTTCAAGGACAAAGACGGTTTCTGTGCCGTTGTGCCATTTGATAATTTGAAAACCTTTGTAACAAAATTGGCGCAGTCAGTAAAGCCACCACCTAAAAACATGAGAGACTTTCGGTAAAAAGATTCTTAAGTCTAAAAGGCGATGGCGTGTCCGTCCGGCGTAGGTGATCGCACTCCATAAAGTTGGTAAAAAGAATTTTTGACTGCAAGTCTACTTATGTAATTTATTTTTACAGATAACTGTGATTTCTCTGAGGGCTTTTAAGCAAAATAAACTTAATATTTATTAGATATTTTTAGAACAAAAGGCTTGATATGTGTTTAGTAAATATTAACCAGGATGAGTTAAACCTCCCAGAATTAGGATATTTAAAGTCATTAAAGTTAGAGATTGAACGAATTTCAGAAAAGTCTGTTGAGTTGCTTAAGAAACAAGATTCATATACATTTGTTTGTATTTTTCGGCTACCTAATGATGCGGCTCATAAATTCTCAGAAGTGCAAGATTTAATAAATAATGAACTTCTATTACGAAGAAAGAATTCTAATTATTATGGTGATATTAAATTAAGGGTAGCTGAGAAAGTAACTTGGATTGAAGTTTATGAAAAAATCAATCAATTATATGAGAACTTAAGATACCAAATATCTGAGTTTTATGAAAAAATTGAACTTTCTGGTACTGATATTAAAGAGATGTCAGTGAATGAAATACTAGAGCGATTAAAGAAAGGAAGAGAAAGTCTTGACAAAAATTATTCAACAAACATAAATGAATTTATCTCAAGTTCAATTATTCCTGATATAAAAAATAAAATAAAATGTTTGGAATATGAAATTGGACAGTTGGAAAAGGAAGAGTTTGAATTAGCAATAAATAAAGCTAGGAATTTAGTAGAGAGATTAGAGATATTGAGAAAAGATGTCACCAGATTTTGACCACTCCCCACTCCTAAATTGTTAGGTCAATCCCCAGAATCCCCAGAGAATCAATCAGTACTCGTCATCGCGGAGAATATTTACAAGCGATCGCACAATAATGGACAAACAGCAATACATTGTTTGACTACTGGCATGACCGAGTTCGGCTGAAAAACTATGAGTTAATTGCACCTCCTGGACACGTCGAAACCCAGAATCATTGTCTAACTGTCCTATCCGTTGCAGGTAACACTTCGCTGCAACAGACTGAATCGATATCTGGGTTGGGATGCAAAGAAGCAAGCCTATGGGCGCATTTGCATTCTTGGTAACTTATAGAGAATAATCACAAAGAAAGCAGCTTTGGCATCTTCGTGCGAGATAATAAAATATAAAATATGGCGATCGCAATCGATTTTGGTACTAGCAACACAGTCATTGCTCGTTGGAACCCCGTAACCCAGCAGCCAGAAACCCTGACTCTACCAGGCTTATCAATTAAACAAAGTCTCAATCCGCCACTGATTCCCAGCTTGGTTTATGTTGAAGACGCAACCCAAAATAAAGTCTTAATTGGGCAACAAGTACGCGATCGCGGTCTTGACCTCAAAGGCGAAACGCGATTTTTCCGCAGCTTCAAGCGGGGTATTGGTGCAAATATCCAAGGTTATTTACCCGAACTAGATGGGCAAATTGTCACTTTTGAGCAAGTAGGGCAATGGTTCCTCACCAAAGTAATTGAAGAACTAGCACCTCTGCAAGGTGGGTTAGATTCTCTCGTGTTAACCGTACCTGTAGACAGTTTTGAAGCCTATCGTCACTGGTTGGGTCAAGTTTGTCAAGCCCTCCCCATTGAGCAGGTGCGGATGCTGGATGAACCCACAGCCGCCGCCTTGGGTTATGGCTTGGCAGATCGAGAAAATCTCTTGGTGATTGACTTTGGTGGTGGCACTTTAGATTTGTCCCTTGTCCGGTTGGATCAAAGCGTGCAAGCAACCACAAAGCCCTTGGGATTTCTTCTCAAGTGGGGTAATAAGTCTTTGGCTGAAGATTCAAAACAAAAAGTTAAAACTGCCCGTGTACTGGCGAAAGCTGGGCAAAATCTGGGCGGTACTGATATTGATAATTGGTTGGTAGATTACTTTGTCAAAACTCAAGAGTTGGCGGTAAGTCCCTTGACAACACGATTGGCAGAACGGGTAAAAATTCAGCTATCAACCCAAAACCAAGCTAGTGAAGTTTATTTTGATGATGAGACATTTGAAAGCTATGAATTAGAATTAAACCGCGATACTTTTGAAAATATCCTCAAAGAACACGCCTTTTTTGAGTTACTAGATGAGTCGATGACGACATTGTTGCAGCAAGCAAAACGCCAGGGAATTGAACTTTCTGATATTAATGCAGTTTTGTTGGTTGGTGGAACTGTGCAATTACCAGCAGTGCAGACATGGATCAAACAGTATTTTGAGCCAGAAAAAATCCGTTGCGAACGTCCCTTTGAAGCGATCGCTCAAGGTGCATTACAGTTAGCTCAAGGGATACAAATCAAAGACTTTCTCTATCATAGTTATGGTATCCGCTACTGGGATCGCCGCAATCAGCGTCACAAATGGCATTCTCTGATTAAAGCGGGACAAGCATACCCAATGAGTCAGCCAGTAGAATTAGTCTTAGGCGCTTCTTTAGAAAATCAGCCCAGCATTGAATTAATTATGGGAGAATTGGGAGCAGATACGGGTAGTACCGAAGTTTATTTTGATGGCGATCGCTTAATTACCCGTCGTCTAGATGGTAACGAAACCACCGTCAAACCCCTCAACGATCGAGAAGGCGCGAGAACAATTGCCCAACTGACACCAGCCGGATATCCTGGAAGCGATCGCATCAAAATTCTCTTTCAAGTTGATGAGCAACGCTTTTTACGAATCACTGTTGAAGACTTGTTAACCAATGACACGCTTTTGGAGAATCAACTCGTGGCACAATTGAGTTAGATACAATGCACATTATCAGTCGTAAAAAGCTGCGCGAATTTTGTCAAAAGCTTAACAACTGGTACAAAGCTGCCAATAAAAGTACATGGAATAATCTTACCGAAGTGCAAGCCGTTTATCCTGAAGCAGAAGCTGTTGGTAATTTCACTGTTTTTAATATCAAAGGAAACAAATATCGTCTGATAGTTATTTCTAGCCACCCATCTTTAACCATCCAAAAACTTGATTGACGGTTAGTGTAAGTTTAATTTCTGGTAATACAGGCAAAAAATCTTCTCCCTGAAATAGCACTGGCTGTTGTTCTGGTAGAAATACCAAAATACTCACGTCATCAGGATCGAGAAACCATCCCAGACGACTACCATACTTTAAACAGTAGAGAATGTTCCCAATTACTTTGTTAGGTTTTTGTTCTGGCGAAAGAATCTCAATCGTCCAGTCTGGTGGAAGTTCAAAATTATCAGGTACTTCATTATCAACAGTGAACGGTATGCGTCCCCACTGAAATACAGCCACATCTGGTACTATTGAGCGTTCTCCAAAACTACAACGTAATTCGGGAAACGCATAGGCAATCTTCTGATTTTCCGCAACTTCATTAACAACAGCACCAAGTTTGCCTTGCAAGCGGCTGTGTCTCCCTTTCGGCATTGGCTTAGGAATAATCTTACCGTTAACATATTCACTCGCAGGCTTTGTTTCTGGAAGCTTCAGAAACTCTTCCAGGGTAAGTAGTTGAGTAGTTGAGTAGCTCATGACTCCTGAATCCCTCGAAGATGTGTTTTTAGTCTAGCAGTATCTACGGACAGGTGCATTCACAGAGTTAAAGCACCTATCCATAGATCAACGAAAGAATTGAGCAGTGATTAATTCATCATCACCATAATTCTTAATTACGAATTACGTTCGCGGAGCGTGCCGGAGGCTCTATTACGAATTATTTATGTACCACTACTAAAGTTCCATAGCTAGCCCAGTTGTAAACATTGCGTGCTTGCTTAACAGGTAAATTCACGCAACCGTGGCTAACTGGAGTGCCAAAACGATTATGCCAGTAAGCACCGTGGATGGCATAGCCTTCGTAAAAATACATTGTGTAAGGAACATCAGGAATATTGTAGCCCTTGCCTCGCATCCGGTGAGTGCGATACTTAGAATTAATCCGAAATCTACCTATGGGTGTGGGAGTCGATCGCTTCCCTCCAGAAATGCGGTATGAATAAACAAGTTTTTTACCTTCCCATGCACGTAAGCGTTGTTCTGACAGGTCAATTTCAATCCAGCGAGGTTGGGATGTTTGCCTGAGATTAAATTCAGTGATGCCATTTTCATCGACTGACGCAGCGATCGCTGTGGTAGAGTTGCGATCGCCTGCTAACGGTGCTGACCACGAAAATAAAGTCACTACCACCAACGCCACGCTTGTACAAAAAGTTTTTGAAGAACGAATCCCACCACTGCGAATCCAGAATTGCATTATGCCTGACCTTCTAAAGTACGCAAAAATCATGAAGTGAAGGATTTACGCAATTCATCCGCTAATACTTTTCAAAACAAGTCCTAAACTAATCCGCATCTAATTAGTCATTGGTTATTTGTCATTCTTTAATGACTAAGAACAACCTTTACAAAAAAATATGTAATCTAAATGCGTCAATGCAAAGTTTTACCCAATTAATATTTGCATTTGTAGTTTCACACAGGAATTGTCAGGATTTACGCTTATTTATTTGGGGGAAAGTGGATAATATCAAATTAGGAAAAGACTTTTAATCCTCAATTCCAAATCTAAAATCCCAACTTGGGATGAATACCCTCTTATATATTTTATTTCAAATCCATTAATTCCGACTCCGAAGATTCCCAGCATAAAATATTGCTGGGAATCACTCAATTGTCTTGATTTGTTGTTATTAATGATTTTATCTAAATTGCCTTATGGTTGCTCCACCTACTATTTCTGGATAACTACTGGTGTTCCTATGGATGCCCACTCAAATAGCCATTTTGCATGTTTAGGTGAGAGATTCACACAGCCGTGGCTGACTGGAGTGCCAAATCTTTTATGCCAGTAAGCACCGTGAATACCGTAATTACCTTGGTAAAACATCACATAAGGAACGTTGTCAACGTTGTAGTCTTCTCCGCGCATCCGCGTAGTTTTGAACTTAGATTGAATTTTAAAAGTACCAACAAGAGTGGGAGTAGCTTTTTTGCCAGAGGAAATTGCACTTCCATAAACCACTCTGTCACCTTCCCAAGCTATTAAGCGTTGCTTTGAAAGATCAATTTGAATCCAACGCCGATCTGATTGTTGTAATGTCTGGATTGTTTGTGCAATCACTTGCTCTTTGGAATTCGCCCAAACTTCACTTGTTCCAGTAGTAGTAAAAACACTTAAAGAAAGTGCTGTACCAGTAAGGAGTATTTTTAAGCGACGCACCCAGTCAGAATAAATAAGTCTGTTCATTTTAGATACACTCACACTCAAATCATCAGGTATTGAGAAACTTATCAGGTTTCACTTTTATTTCCTTATCCACTACTTTAATAGACGTTAATTTTTGATGATTTGATTCTAATTTAACCTAACTGTTGCATGAGTTTTTTTGCCCTAGATGCGATCGCTTCCCAATTTCCCTCTGTGACAAGCTTTTTGGTAAATAATTCACCGCTCAAACCGACAGCGATCGCTCCTGCTTGCAAAAATTCTTTGGCATTTTCTAGAGTCACCCCGCCAGTAGGAATTAAGGGAATCTGACCTAGTGGCCCTTGCAAACTTTTGATATAATCAGCCCCTCCCACTGCTTGTACGGGAAACACTTTTACACAACTAGCGCCCTGACTCCAGGCGGTAACAATTTCTGTAGGAGTCAGCGCCCCTGGAACGATAGGCACATTTTTTTCTTGCGCTGCTTGAATCATTACGGGATCGACATGGGGGGTGAAGAGGAATTGACCCCCAGATGCGATCGCTTCTTCTAGCTGCTGCACATTGAATAACGTACCAGTACCAATAGTACAGGCTGGTAATTCTGAGCGTAGTTGACTGATTAGTTCCCCAGCGCGATCGCTATTCCAGGTAATCTCAATAAGCTGCATTCCCCCAGATGCTACAGCCATTGCCATTTTTTGTCCCACTTCGATTTTAGGGGCGCGGATGACTGCGATCGCTCTATGTCTTTGCAACTGTGATAACCAAATTTGATTGGGCATTTTAACTGGAAATTAAGGATTAGTCGCCTGATTTTGCAACATTACATTACTTTAGAGACAGTCTCTGAAAAGCCAGCTTAATTCTTCTAGTAGAGGAGAGAGGTAAGTAAAAAGGCATATACTGCAATTACCAAGCAATAGTTTAATAAGCTCCTAGTTCAAGACCTACTAGGAGTTTTTTTTATCTCAGTGGAGGCAAATATCAATAAACCTAGTTGTGATTAAGCTATTCCTCATGGATATTCATGATTAATTCTGATGGTAGATGGAATCAAAAGATTAAGATTGATAATATGTAGCTGTGAGTGAAAAACGTTTACCGAATTAATAACAATGAATATTCTTGCTTGGATTGTTTTAGGTCTAATTGCTGGTGCGATCGCTAAGGCTATCTACCCCGGTCATCAAGGCGGCGGAATCCTGGGAACTATCGTATTAGGAATCATCGGTGCTTTTGTTGGCGGTAGCTTAGGAGTGTTTTTTAGTACAGGAACGTTAAGTCTAGCAGCTCCGACCCTCAGTATTCCTGGCATTGCAGTAGCAGTCCTTGGTGCAATTGTTGCAGTTTTCCTGTGGAATTTAATAACCAACCGCAGTGCTGTATAAGAGCAAAATTGCGGATAATGAGTGAAGGGAATTTAGTAAATTCATTTAACTATTGTGAATTAAATAGAAAAATAGCGTCCGCCTGTTATTATGGTGACGCTATTTTTTTAATTATTGATAAATAAAAATTTGTAGGGTTTTAATGGTGTGCGATCGCTCAGTATAAATTTTTATTAAAAGTCTTAATTAGCTCTAAGAATTCCTATACCAGCTTCTCTTTCAATATAATCTGCCACTCTCTCCCCGTTTTACAGAGAAATACACCATACTCTGATATGAAATAACAGCAAAGTTAGGTCTGATTTAAATAAGTATAAATACGCGAAAGTCTATAGATTTAATAAAATTTTCAATAAGTTGCACTGCTCGATACACACAAAGCAACAATGTTTGGTTAAGCTGTAAGCGCTATGATTAGAGTTTATTGAACGTCTTATGCACTGGTTATTATCCGGGCCGTTGAGTACTGAAGAATTGACGGTTAACATTGCAGGGTTGCCTGCATCGTTACAAGGTAAGAAGCTGGTGCAGTTGTCAGATTTCCACTACGATGGTTTGCGGCTGTCGGAAGATATGCTAGAAAAAGCGATCGCAGTTACTAACGAAGCTAAACCAGATTTAATTTTATTAACTGGTGACTACGTAACTGACGATCCGACACCGATTCACCAACTGATACTTCGACTCAAACATCTGCAAAGTCGCAGTGGTATCTATGCGGCTCTTGGCAATCATGATATACATTACAAAAATGCCAAATCAGAAGTTACAGATGCCCTTACTAGCATTGGAATTCACGTCCTTTGGAACGAAATTGCCTATCCACTAGGAAAAGAATTGCCAATTGTTGGACTCGCTGATAGCTGGTCGCGGGAATTCTACCCCGCACCGGTCATGAATCAACTAAACCCCGACACACCCTGCATCGTTTTATCCCACAACCCAGATACTGCGGAGATACTGCAAGCATGGCGAGTTGATTTACAATTATCTGGTCATACTCACGGTGGTCAAATCGTGATTCCCGGATTTGGCCCAGCGGCGTTGGCTTACAGCAAGATTACAAAAAACATCCCCTTAGCAGTGCGCCGTCGAGTGCCATTCCTAGAAGTAAATGTTTCTGTAGTCAAGCATTGGGAATGGGCACAGGGTTTCCATCGCATCGGAAAAAATCAGATGTATGTCAATCGTGGTTTGGGAACTTATCTCCCAGGACGCTTATTTTGTCGCCCAGAAGTTACTATCATCACGCTACAAGGTGAGTAAGTAATTCAAACTTCAAAATTAAAAAACGGAATAGCAGCAGGTATTTTGGCTAATGAATGCCTGCACGATCCCCCCTAACCCCCTTTCAAAAGGGGGGAATAAGAGTCTTAAGGTCCCCCTTTTGAAGGGGGATTTAGGGGGATCTCCAAGTCTTAGGTGTATACAAAAAAACTTTTCAGACATCCTCTAAGGCAAAGTCTTCTTAGACTATCTTTAGATTTAAGCTAATTAGTTAATTTTTTTTGGAGTATATGACATAAATTATTGCAGTTTCTCAAGTTACATTTTTATTTTTGGTAAGCTGTAAGCGCTGGTATGAGGAGTATCGGTTGGCTTATGCATTGGTTATTTACGGGACATTTAAGAGTAGATAAAATCACGGTTAAGATTGCGGAACTTCCAGCATCTTTACAAGGTACAACACTAGTGCAGTTGTCAGATTTTCACTACGATGGTTTGCGGCTGTCGGAAGAGATGTTAGAAAAAGCGATCGCACTTACTAACGAAGCTGAACCGGATTTAATTCTGTTAACTGGTGACTATGTAACTGACGATCCGACACCGATTCACCAATTGGTGCATCGACTCAAACATCTGCAAAGTCGCTGTGGTATCTACGCTGTACTGGGTAATCACGATATCTATTACAGCCATTCAAAAGCAGAAGTTACACAGGCGTTAACTAGCATTGGGGTGCATGTGCTTTGGAATGAAATCGCCTATCCATTCGGAAAAGAATTACCATTGGTGGGACTAGCTGATTATTGGTCACGGGAATTTTACCCCGCACCAGTCATGAATCAACTAGATTCTGTTACACCCCGCATTGTTTTATCCCATAACCCAGATACAGCGAAGATACTACAACAATGGCGCGTAGATTTGCAATTATCTGGTCACACCCACGGCGGTCATATCGTCATTCCTGGCATTGGCCCTGTAGTATTTTATTATAAAAAGCTACTGAAACAAATTCCCAAAAAATTACGGCGTTGGGTAACATTTTTTCTAGGAGACTGTTCTAAAGTTGTGCGATATTGGGAGTGGGCGCAAGGGTTTCACAAGGTGCAAGAAAATCAACTATATGTCAATCGGGGTTTAGGAACTTATAAACCAGGACGTTTATTTTGCCCGCCAGAAGTGACTGTAATTACCTTAGTTGGTCATTAGTCATTGGTCATTAGTCATTGGTCATTAGTCATTAGTCATTGGTCATTGGTTATTGGTCATTAGTCATTAGTCATTGGTCATTGGTCTAAATAAATGACAAAGCACAAAGGACAAATGACACTAAAAGCAGAAACCGCCGGAAGCTACGATGGATAAATATCAGCAGCTTGGGGCGGTTTATTGAAGATTGGAGAATTCAGAAGTAAGTAACTCAACTAAGGTGGACAGTATTCGCTATCGCTCTACTCAGAATTGCACATCCCACCAACATTCTAACTAGGCAGGCATTTTCTGGCTGTGCGTCTTAAAACCTCCAAAACAACTCATTGAACTAAAGGCAAAATTCATTGAATGGATGCCACAACTTCAGAGCGATCGCAGTGTTATTAGAGCAGAAGGCACAGGCTCTAATATGAAAGTTTTTAGTAACTTTTAACCTATTTGTACCTTGCTCTTAATCTAGCATCATGTTTATTCAGTTCAATCCATCTTTACGAAACTTAAATTTTTTCGACCTGGTGTTCTAGGGGACTTCCAACAAATAAATTACCCAATCTTGTGGTGTGGGCATCTTGCCCGCCCATATACAAGGGCGGGCAAGATGCCCACCCCACAAGAAGTAGTTGAGTATTTTTTTATTTCGAAGTCCCTAGTAGAAGGGAAAACTGTTCGTACTAGTGACGATACAATAACATTCATTGTCTTGCTGCCAACTTTTTTCGTCCTATGCTACCAGTCATCTATTCCGACGAATTTTTAGACCACAAGACTGGAAGATACCATCCCGAAAAACCAGAACGTTTAAGTGCGATCGCCACTGCCCTAAAAGCAGCCACATTTGCAGATAAAATTGACTGGCGATCGCCCACACCAACATCAGAACAGCCAGCGCTGATGTCTATGTTGCTTAAAGCCCATAGCCCAGCTTACATCAAAAAAATTTCGCAAATCGCTTCTAGTGGCGGGGGCCCTTTGGATGGAGATACGCCAGTTTCTCCACGTAGTTATGATGTGGCTTTGCTAGCAGTCAGTGCATGGCTAGATGGTGTTGAGGCTGTATTAGAGTCGGCTAATCCCGCTTTTGTACTAGCACGTCCCCCAGGACATCATGCAGAAAGTGATGCGGGGATGGGCTTTTGCCTATTTTCTAATGCTGCGATCGCGGCTTTATTTGCCCTCGAACAACCCGGAGTTAATCGTGTCGCCATCCTCGATTGGGATGTGCATCACGGTAATGGTACGCAAGCGATCGTTGAAAGTGAAGCACGCATCGCCTACTGTTCCCTACATCAATATCCATGCTACCCCGGTACTGGGAGAGCAACAGAACGCGGCTTTCATAATAATGTATTAAATTTACCAGTCCGCCCTGGTAGCGATATTGCCGAATATCAGCCACTATTTGAGAAACAGGTAGTACCATTTTTAGCCAACTTTCAGGCGGATTTACTGATTGTGAGTGCGGGTTATGATGGCAATGCCGCAGATCCTTTGGCAAGTATCAATTTACAGCCAGAAGACTACGCTTTATTTACTGATTATTGTCTAGGACTAACTCGTAAAATTCTTTTTGGCTTAGAAGGTGGTTACGATTTTGACACTCTTTCTCAATCAGTTGTAGCAACCATTGAGCGCTGTTTAGTTTAACTAATTTAAAATCAAAAACAGGTTTAATCCTTATTTATGCCCTTTTTCTTTTATTGAAACAGAATTCAGAAGTCAGAATTCTGTAGGACTAGCGGATAGTACAGCGTAAAGCCTGGGCTTTAGACTTGTATCAATACTTTACGAGTGCTACGAGTAAGAACGGCTCAACGGAGTTTTACCGTAGCATTAGGGACTGACAAATAAAAAAATATTCCAAATTTTCTTGTGGGATGGGCAATCTTGCCTGTCCCCAATATTAGGACGGGCAAGATGCCCATCCCACAATGGATAATTTATTTCTTGGAAAGCCATTATTAGTGTGTACGTGCAATTTCGACGATCCAAATCTGGTGAGCCTCATCATATTAACAAGTTTATTAATATTGACTATATTTCTCATTAATAGATATTAAGTTAGCAGAAATAGAAGAGGCAAAGGTTTATTGAGCATGGGAGTAGAGGGAAAGTTGCATAAGTCTTTTCATTCTGCCCAATGCCCAATGACATTTTTTGTCAAGTTCATCGAATCTTCAGAAATAAAAAGTTTGAACGGGGTTCTGAAAGAGCTAAAGTTTTGTTAAGATGCAATTGCTAGTAGTTTCTCAGCGAAATTCACCTATCTGGGTGTGGAGAAATAAAAAGCACTAGCAGCACAAAATTCAAAAGGTGAAGAAATGACCACCTACATTTTTTTTGATGAAGCCCTACGGATGTTGACCAACGCCTATTTGATATCAGCAGTACTGTTAATAGCAGCTTCTGGTATAGGTTTGGTGGTAATTGAAACAATAGAAAAGGCAGGAGAACGCTAAGTTTACAAATTGCAGTATAGTTTTTGCCAAAAACCATTGGGTGCAGGTGTTCGCTGTTGAGAAATCCTGGGAATACTAAAGGATGAAAGTCTCATAACGTTACAGTGTTACCTGTAAATCTACCAAACATACAGGTAGCAGTAACGCTATTGAGACTCTAACCAAGGAGTCACTATAATGGGTATACTCGACGCTGTTTTGGGCACAGAAAACCAAAACCAAGCGGCACTCAATCCAGCCGAAGCCTTTGCTGTCATTGTTTTAATGGCAACAGCTTCAGACGGTTATCTCTCTGTTGAGCAAGCAAATTCTATCACTTTTGTGTTGTCTCGGATGAAACTTTTTAAAAGTTATCCCCATGAAATGATGGATAGGCTGTTTCACAAAATCTTGGCCATTCTCCAGGGTGATGGTTTTAATGCTTTATTCAATGCAGCAAAAGATTCTCTATCTCAAGACTTGCGAGAAGCAGCCTTTGCAGTAGCCACTGATTTTGTCTTAGCTGAAGGGATTGTAGCTGAAGAAGAAAAAAACTTCTTAAACGATCTATATCAAGCTTTAGACGTTTCTAGTGAGAGAGCAATGCAAATTGTGCAAGTAATCTTAATTAAAAACCGGGGATAGAGCGATAAAATATATGCTTAATTAAACTATATAAATAGCTTATAAACAAAGTGTGCCAAAGAAGTTAAACTTCTTTGGCATTATTTTTGATGTTCTTGTGGCTAGGCTTAGATTCGCAACTTTTTCGAGAAGTTACAAATTTAGGAATTAGGCACAATATATTCCCCAACCCCTTAAAAACGAGGATCTAGGTTTCAGATTTTCAGTGCGTAAATCCTGAAATCTTGTTGTTCAATGTACTATTGTGTCATAATCCGATTTTCTAATTTTGAACTTTAAATTGTAAATTACTTATGCATTGTTCTGCTACCCTAACCCAACTGCTTGAAGTTCTTTTGGCCAGTCCGATAAACCTATCTGAAACTGCTTTAATACAAGTAAGTAGCGGTATACAAACAGATAGCCGCGCCCTAAAGCCGGGTGAAGTATTTTTAGCTTTGCGAGGCGATAAATTTGATGGACATGAATTTGTGCCAATTGCGATCGCAAAGGGTGCAATCGCTGCAATTGTAGATTTTGAATACGAAAATCCCGGTTTACCGGTATTACAGGTAAAAGACACCCTCAAGGCATATCAGCAAATTGCTAGATGGTGGCGCGATCGCTTTAATATTCCTGTAATTGGTGTAACAGGTTCCGTGGGTAAAACTACAACCAAAGAATTGATCGCCGCAGTTTTAGGAACAAAGGGGCGAGTTCACAAAACTTATGGAAATTACAACAACGAAATTGGTGTCCCAAAAACTCTTTTAGAAATTGGTGCAGAAAATGACTACGCCGTGATTGAAATGGCGATGCGGGGTAGGGGACAAATTGCCGAACTAACCCAAATAGCGCGTCCAACAATTGGAGTAATTACCAATGTGGGGACGGCACATATTGAATTACTGGGTTCTGAAGAAGCGATCGCTGAGGCAAAATGTGAGTTGTTAGTCGAAATGTCTGCTGATAGTGTGGCAATTCTCAACCACGACAATCCTTTATTAATGGCCACGGCGGCAAAAGTTTGGCACGGAGAAGTTTTAACTTATGGCTTTTCTGGTGGGGATATTCAAGGACAATTAATTGATAACGATCGGGTGGAAGTTGCCGGAATCCAACTACCTCTACCGCTACCCGGTCGTCACAATGCGACTAATTTCTTAGCAGCTTTAGCGGTGGCAAAGGTGTTGGAGATCGATTGGGCAACCCTTAAAGCAGGTGTGGAGGTGGATATGCCCACAGGACGATCGCAGCGATTTAACTTAGCTAATGATGTGATAATCTTAGATGAAACTTATAATGCTGCACCAGAAGCTATGATGGCAGCGTTGCAATTATTGGCAGATACACCCGGAAAGCGGAAGATTGCCGTGTTGGGTGCGATGAAAGAATTAGGGGAGCGATCGCAGCAGTTGCACCAGCGAGTGGGAGAAACAGTACGAAAATTGAATTTAGACGGTTTGTTGGTTTTGGTAGATGGAGAAGATGCCGAAGCGATCGCTCAAAGTGCCGAAGGTATCCCATCGGAGTGTTTTGCAACTCATACCGATTTGGTGGCTAGGTTAAAGACATTTGTGCAAACAGGCGATCGTTTATTATTCAAAGCCGCCCATTCTGTGGGGCTAGATCGGGTTGTCAATCAGTTACGTGCAGAATTTCCCAAATGAATCTACCGCTACAAACCCAACGTCTCATACTACGAGGGTTTGTAGTAAGCACTTTAGTGCTTGGAAAAAAGAACTCAAGTCCTTTACTACAAACTTGGTTATCCATCAATTTAAACTTGACAGACTACTAGCTGTTTATCAATACGCTAGCGATCGTGAGCATGAATGGAGGAGTCTAGATTTTAGGCGTTGTTGGAAAGACTAGGGCTGTTAGTATAGTGTCTTTGGTAAAGAATTGCTCCCAAATTAGTCACCAAACACGTAATTGCTAGCCACAGCAAGATGTAAGTAGGAGCCATAACCACGCCAATCATGAACCAAGTATATACGTGCAGGATCATTACAGAAGCGAAAAACCCGGCAATTCCAGCAGATTGCCACACTTGATAGGATGGGCGACGTAAGGCTACCAGACCAATTGTTAAAATTGTGACAAGTAAGTTTGCTGGTACGAGAAACGCACAAATACCTATGCAGTTCCCACGAGAGAACTCTACTAAGGTGTTAAAATCGAGCATTAATTTTTCGGGATAGATGTTAGGTTTTTAGGAACTTAATTTATTTTAAAATAACTAAATTTACATTAACAGATGAGTGAGTACTCACATTGCAAACATAACATAAATTAAAACATTGAGTCGCGTTTTGATACTACTCAATAGTTAGTTAATTATAAAGATTTTGGATAAGTAGGGTGGATGTTTTCCACCCTGGCTGAATTAACCGGGTAAAATCACGGTATCGATAACGTGTACTACGCCATTATCAGCTTCGATATCTGCTGCTAAAACTGTGGCATTTTTAACTTCAAAACCATCTGAAGAATGAATTTTAATAGGTGAACCTTCCACAGAATTAACCGTACCGAGTTCTGCCAAATCAGCCTTTAGCAGCTTTCCTGGAACGACATGATACTTTAATATCCGCGTTAGCTGGGGAATATTCTGCAACAGAGTTTGGATAGTTCCGGCTGGTAATTTGGCAAAAGCATCGTCATTTGGTGCAAAGACAGTGAACGGGCCAGGACTTTTTAATGTTTCTACTAAACCAGCAGCTTGTACAGCCGCTACTAGTGTTTTGAAAGACTCAGCCGTAACTGCAATATCAACAATATCAGCCATATATGTTACCTAAATTTCTGCAAAATATTTTAAAGGATAATAAACCTATTTGAAGTTTTATTAAACAAAATAAATTTAAAATCAGGCGTTGAATAAACCTGACGTAGACGCATACTTCACAGTCAGACATCATCTTATGATGTTTATATAAAAATTCCTATTTGGTTAAACACCCGATCCATGAAGTGGCAGCAGGGAATTATTAGCGATCGCGTCCTTCAAACAATGCTCGGTTATCCTATCCAGATGAAGCCTTACCGCCCAGCATAAAAATTGACTACACGAAGCAGTCTAGGATAAAACTCATCACTTCGCAAGTCAAGTAAGTAGGTCGGTGTAATTAAAGCGGTAGTGGGGGCTGTCATTTGTCCTTTGTCATTGTTGATTAGTAAGAGTTTCAAACCTGTTTACGTTTCGTAACATAGTTTGATTTATTTCCGCCGACTTACTTACGGATGTTTGACAAACACGCCTTTGCTAGCCCTCTATCGAGGAAACTGAACTACCTAACTCTAACTGTTTTCTATCTCTTCATCAGCAGTACTAAGTAAATTTGGGTAGTATAAATAATAAAAGTTTGCCTTTCCTTGTTATTCAAGGTGAAGCGAATAATCTTGCTAAATCCTTGACCCCAGTACGTTTCATACAAAATAAAAAAATAGTATTCATCCCATTCTAGTGTAAATGATGACACCATTACCAAAATGAGTTACAAATGAGCAGTTATTGACTTGGAAAGTGAACATCTAGTCAAAAGACACTAGAACTATTTGTTGGGAAAAATTCTTTTCATCGAAAGGCAGTACTTGCAGCGAGGGTTATTCATGCCCTGGCTACTCTGTGATTTTCATATTCGCATCAAACAAACAGCAACATCTTTAGGAGACACTAACTGATGGACTATCAAAGCCCTTTAAGCAAAAATTCCTCTCGCCGTGCGCTAATAGTGAGTGGGGCAGTCGGTGGTATGGCGACTGCATTGGGTTTGCCGATGATTGCCCAAAAAGCTGATGCTCGGACAACAACTTCTGGACGAAACGATGCAAAAATTCTGAACAATGCTCTTTATTACGAACACCAGGCGATTTGGGCTTATGGCGCTGCTGCTGGCAAGCTAACTAGTACTGAGGTTGGTAAAGCTGTTTTGGCTTTAGCGCTCCGCAACCAAGCGGATCATAAAAACCATCGGGATGCTCTAGCAGCTACTATCACCAGTTTGGGTGGAACTCCAGTAAAAGCAAAATCTAGCTATGATCTTTCATCATACATCAAAAAGGGTGAGGGAAACTTGGATAGCGATGTGAATATTGCCAAGCTAGCTTTAGCTTTGGAGACTGATGCTGCGATCGCCTATAGCCAAGAAATTGCTAAGTTGAAAACTCCAAAATTGATTACTATCGGGGCGAGTATCGGCTCTACTGAAACTGCCCATGCTGCGGCTATTCGTGCCACTTTCAAAGCCCTTGGAGTAAATGTCGAAATTGTACCAGCGCCTTTTCTTAGCATTGAAAATCGTGAAGCCTGGGTGTTGAAAGTATAGATGGGGAGCAGAGGGCAGAGGGGCAAAAGATAAAAGTTAAATTCTTTCCCAATGCCCAATGCCCATTAATTCTGATTAGCTTTCCAGTTTGCTAGATCGGTTAAAGAGCGATCGCGGTAACGTCCATAACGCTCTGGTTTACTTTTGATTTTCATTCCTAAATCGGGAAAAATCCCAAAATTGGGCGGCATTGGTTGGAAATGCTTCGGCGAAGCGGAACTTATAAATTCCACTAACGCACCCATCATTGTTGTTGCTGGTAAAACCAAAGCTTCTTTACCCAAAGCTAGCCGCGCTGCATTAATTCCCGCCAAGCAGCCACCCGCCGCCGCCGCAGTGTAGCCTTCAGTACCAATCAACTGTCCAGCAGCTAACAATGTCGGACGCTCTTTAAATTGCAGAGTTGGATGCATTAGCTGAGGTGCATTAAGAAAAGTATTGCGGTGCATCACTCCCAACCGGACAAACTCCGCCTTTTCCAAACTGGGAATTAGCTGAAATATCCGCTTTTGCTCACCCCAACGCAGATTAGTTTGAAACCCTACCATATTCCACAGTTGACCGGCTTTATCTTCTTGTCGCAACTGCACCACAGCATAAGGACGTTCCCCGGTGCGAGTATCTGACAATCCTACTGGTTTTAAGGGGCCGTAACGCATGGTATCTTCGCCACGCTGTGCTAGTTCTTCAATGGGTAAACAGGCTTCAAAAAATTTCGCCGTTTCCCGTTCAAAACCCTTGAGTTCTGTTTGTTCCGCTTTGCAAAGTTCTTCCCGAAAGTGCAAATACTGCTCTTTATTCATTGGGCAGTTGAGATAAGCGGCTTCACCTTTGTCATAACGTGATGCCATAAAAGCAACGTCACGGTTAATCGATTCTCCCACAATTATCGGACTCGCGGCATCAAAAAAGCTCAGGTATTCCATCCCCGTAAAGCGCTGCAAATCTTCGGCTAAGTCGGGACTGGTTAAAGGCCCAGTTGCCAAAACCACAATTCCTTCGGGAATGGCAGATACTTCACCCCGGCGAAATTCAATTAAAGGATGGCTGGCTAAAGTTTGAGTCAAGTCTTGGCCAAATTGTCCCCTATCGACGGCTAGCGCCCCACCAGCAGGTACGGCGTGTTCATCAGCTTTAGAAATGACGATAGAACCTAGTTGACGTAATTCTTCGTGTAATAATCCCGCCGCGCGATCGCTTGCCATTGCCCCAAAGGAGTTACTACACACTAATTCTGCCAAATGTTCTGTATGATGAGCAGGGCTAAAACGTTTTGGACGCATTTCATGGAGAATTACCGGTACTCCAGCTTGGGCTATTTGCCAAGCTGCCTCTGTCCCAGCTAGTCCACCTCCAATTACTTGTATCGGTTGTTGTTCCATAGTTAAATTTTTAGTTTCTATATCAATAAGTATCACAGAAGTAAAATTAAATAAAAAAAGGCTAACTTATGACTACTTCTGTAAATACGACAGCAGCAATTACAAATTATCTGTATCAATTCCTTTTTCTTGGAGTTTAGCTAGCAATTCTTGATAGCGCTCGCGCTCTTTTTCTAATTCTTGTAAAGCCGCTTCCTTTGCTAGTGAAGCCGCTTCTAATTCTTGTAAAGCCGCTTCCTTTGCTTGACATTCCCGTTCTGCACGTTGGCGTTCTTGTTCCCGTAACTGGTCAATTTCTCCGGGGCTTAAAAACTTTTGTCCGGTGGAAGAAACAATTTCCAGGGTATCCGGTGTTAGTGTAAAATGGATTCCCAAACGCGGACTTACCCAGCCATTCATCTCTTCGATAACTTCAAAACTATCCTCAGAATGGAGTAAGCCATTTAAATCATTCTTATCGGGATCATAAATATAATATTCTTCAACGCCGTAACGCTGGTAAAACTGCAATTTTTTAGCCATTTCTTTGAGGGTGTTACCTGGCGATAGAATTTCAAATACTACCTGTGGTGGTATATTATCTTCATTCCACTGTAAATAGGAACTCCGTTTTCCTTTTGGTCTGCCAAAAACTACCATCGTATCGGGCGCTTGTTTAATATTAGGGTTTCCTTGAACTGGATACCAAAACAAATCTCCGGCGATAAATACATCAGCTGGCGATGGAAATAGGATTTCTAAATTTTCTTTAATTTTGACAATCCATGCAAATTGTTCTGTATTATCCGCTATTGGCTGTCCGTCGCTTTCTGGGTAGATGACTGCGATTGTGGTTTCTGGTGTGACTTGTTGTACCATTGCTGCACCTCAAAATATGGGGTTTTTAGCTGATATTTCTAGTTTAGATAGCGAGACACAAAGCGGCTTGTCGGCAGAGATCGCTTTGTCTGAACTTATTCACATAGAGGCTTTTGCTGTACTACTTGCTGGACTTGTGCAACATCCAAATCTAACGCCTGTGCGATCTGTTCCACACTTAAACCCAGTGCTAACAGTTTAGGTACAGCTTCTAACTTTGCCTCAAAACGACCTTCTTGTTTGCCTTCTTCTTTACCTTCTTGTTTACCTTCTTCTTTGCCTTCTTGTTTAGCTTCTTGATAAACCCGTGTTTGCTTCAACTCACTTAATCCAAACATCGCCTCTATCTCCTCTCGACTTATGTTAGGCAATTTATAAACCAGAATCGTCTCTATTAATTCTAGTAATTGTTTTTGTGGCAGTTGCAAATTTACCGCTTGTTTTGTACGGTTAATTAATTCTCTGGCAGTGGCAATAGTTGTATCTTCATTCTCAATTACTAATTTTAAGGTAGCAATACCTATTGGTAGTGATGCTGCTTCGCCTAGTTCATCCAAGTAAATTATACTAATACGATCGCTGTTGAAGAATTCGTGGCAATCTTGTCGTTCACCAGTATCTATACTCCTTCTGGGATAAATCACCACTCCTCGCCAAGAATTTTTAGATTTCTTTTGCCGCAAATAGAGAAATGTTTCTGAAACTAGGCGCAAATAAATATCTGAGTCTGGTTGAAATTGGACTTCAACGAAATAAAGCGGATTTTCTTCGTCTTGAGTGGGAAGAAATACACCATCTATTCTAAAAGCTGTTTGTTTGATTTCAACTGAAGAGAATTGATAGGTATTTGCAGTTTCGGGAGGATTCCCAATCAGTTCAAAGAAGATACTGGGAAATTCTTGAAATAAGCGATAAAATATGCTGTCAGTTTTCACTCTGGATGTTGTAGCACAGTTTTTAACTTCAGTAATTTTATAATGCGCGGCTCTCTGATTGCCTAAATTATCCCAGATGAAAAACTAGCTATTTGGCAGCTTTTTGTATTTTTTGATCGTAAATTCCATGTTTATGGAAATTTGCGATCGCGCACTTCTACAGCATAATCTTGTACAGCTTTAGTAATCGTCTCCCGCAAATTGGTGTAAACCTTAGCAAATGGTGGATGCTTCTCGGCAAGTCCGATTACATCTGAGGTAACTAAAACCTGTCCATCGCAGTGAGTTCCTGCACCGATACCAATTGTCGGAATCGTCAGTTTTTGTGTAATCTGCATTGCCAAATCTGCGGGGATATGCTCTAAAACTAGAGAAAATACACCTGCTTGTTCAAGAGCGATCGCTTCTTGTAGAATTCTCTCACCCGCTTCTTGGCTTTTCCCTTGTTGTCGCAAACCGAGTTGATGTACTGATTGCGGTGTCAAACCTACATGACCCATTACTGGGATTCCAGCTTCTACCAAACGAGTAATAGTTTCTGCGATCGCTGGATAACCACCTTCCAATTTTACCGCTTGAGCGCCCGTTTCCTTCAGTACCCGCCCAGCCGAGTGCATTGCTTGTTGGAGACTTTCTTGATACGTCAAAAATGGTAAATCTACAACTACCAATGCCCGTTTAACCCCACGACGCACAGATTTGGCGTGGTAGATCATCTCATCCAAAGTTATCGGCAGTGTTGTTTCATACCCTAGAACTACTGCCATAGAGTCACCCACAAGGATTAAGTCTACACCAGCTGCATCGATGAGTTGAGCGATCGCATAATCCCAGGCGGTCAATGCCACAATTGAACGTCCCTGTTGTTTCCATTGAATTAATTGCTGGGTAGTGATTGCCATTTTTAATTAGGGGATAGGGGATAGGGGATAGGTGATAGGGGATAAGTGATAGGGATAGGTGATTAGCTATTAGAAAGAATTCAGTTCCCTGTACCCTGTAACCTGTCCCCTAATCCCTACTTAACAGCGCGACTGAAAGCAATATGGGGTTTTGCACTGTTCGTTTTGGGCATTAACCAAGCTAGACCTTCACTAGTGCCGATCCATAATTTACTAGCGATATCAGGTACAAGGGCAAGAACTCGACTAGAAGGAAGTCCAGCAACTTCTGCATCTAACACAGCGCCTGTATTTGGATTTAATCGTAACAAACCATTGTTAGTTCCAACCCAGACACTACCATCTTTAGCAAAACGCACCACCTTCACGTCACGCCCACGTAAACGAGTTACAGACCGTAACACTGCGCCAGTTTTTGGGTTAATAACTAACAAATTATTCGGCATTCCCGCCCAAATTAATCCTTCTGGACCGATAGCTAAAGCTTGGACAGTTGTCCCTGGCAAATCGGCAATCCGCTTCATAATCCCAGCAGTAGCGGTATTTACCCGCACCAATCCATCAAGAGTGCCAACCCACAGTTGACCTTCAGCATCTAAGGTTAGAGTGTTAGCGCTGACACCAGGCAGATTTTTTACTGTTGTCATAATCAAGCCTTGGTCGGGACTAATTAGAGCTAAACCGCTATCAGTTCCAGTCCACAAATAACCCCGTTTGTCAAGTAACAATGACAAAACCCTTTTGGAAGGCAAAAATAAATTCTGCGCGGTTATTTCGCTAGTGCGGGGGTCTACTCGGAACAATCCCTCATAACTTCCCACCCACAAACGTCCTACTTTATCTTGGGCTAAAGCACCAATGGCAACATTCGGTAAGCTAACACGAGAAATAATTTTGCCGGTTTTAGGATCGATCCGCGACAATCCCCGCCAAGAACCTACCCAAAGATTGCCTGTAAAATCTTCCAGCAAGTTACCGACACGATAATCAGTTACTGGCGAATTTTCTTGCACTCGACGCTCATCGGGTAATGGTTCTACTCGCGGTGGCGGTGCAGAAGGTGGGTAAGCAGGGGTTAGATCGGATGAATTAATGTCAGGGGTTTTTTGTGCCCATCCCATACCTGGCACAGCTATCAACCCCAGCAAGATAGAAGTAATCAATAAACTAGTACGCTTGCAAAACAATACCACGGTGACATTTCCTTTGGAGACAATACCCATAGCCGTTACCTAAACTGGCTTTGGGTTAATTTCAGTGTTCCCTTAGCTGAGATTTTTTAAACGTCATCTGGAATTTTTCTCAAATTTTATAAGTTTTGGGGATTGGGGACTAGGGATGAGTTTTGCTAACCCAATACCCAGTATCCAATCCCCAATCCCTTCACTACATTGATTGATGACACTTTGTAAAGTATTTGTAACAAAATGTTTAAATCTTTATGTAATAACAAAATTAAATAGATAAGTTAAAAACTTTCAAAGAATAACTTATCGAATTATTGATATATTGTGAGACAAGTTACAAATTTAAGTGGCGTGCAATTTTTTATCTTTAGCTCACCACTCTGCTAAATCTCTGTCAAGTAAATTCTTTTATGGTATCTTTTCCATCAACGGGGAAGATAAAAGGAGTATAAAAGCGGAAATGTGTGCCAGCCAGCCCAGTTCCCTGAATACCTCCATTTGTAGGGAAATTATCTAAATGCTAACCGCGAAAAGCGGAAGTTTTGGTGAAATTGAGAAGGTTTAGTCGGGTGCAAAGAAGAGGTAAAAAAGAATTTTGATTTGTAACAAGAGGAAACAGTAGAAGCGCTAGGTCGTGTACCCCTAGAAGGGGATAGCACTGGTGACGAGGGCTACCACCGCTACCAAAGTGTGCGCCGCAAAAAAACTGCTACCTTTTGCCAAAGACAACCCCTAACAAAAATTTTTCCTGAATCTTCCTCTCACTTAAGGGGGGAGAGAAGCGGGTGGGGGGAAGTTGCACAAAACATGATTTGATAATTAACAAGAGTGATTTCAGGGAAGGATAAAATATGTCTTACGCTCAAACGAAGACTCAGAGCAAATCTGGGTATAAAGCCGGGGTTCAAGATTACAGACTAACTTATTACACACCCGATTACACACCAAAAGATACCGATCTTCTAGCTGCGTTCCGTATGACACCTCAGCCTGGTGTTCCTCCCGAAGAAGCAGGTGCGGCTGTAGCGGCTGAGTCTTCCACAGGTACTTGGACAACTGTGTGGACAGACTTGCTCACCGACCTCGATCGCTACAAAGGTCGTTGCTATGACATCGAACCAGTTCCCGGCGAAGACAACCAGTACATTTGTTACGTTGCCTATCCTTTGGACTTGTTTGAAGAAGGTTCTGTAACCAACGTATTGACCTCAATTGTCGGTAACGTATTTGGTTTCAAAGCTCTGCGGGCACTGCGTCTAGAAGACATCCGTTTCCCAGTAGCTTATATCAAAACTTTCCAAGGGCCTCCTCACGGTATCCAAGTTGAGCGCGACAAGTTAAACAAATACGGTCGTCCTTTGTTGGGTTGTACCATTAAGCCCAAATTGGGTCTTTCTGCTAAGAACTACGGACGCGCTGTATACGAGTGCTTACGCGGTGGTTTGGACTTCACCAAAGACGACGAAAACATCAACTCCGCACCATTCCAAAGATGGCGCGATCGCTTTTTGTTCGTAGCTGAAGCTATCAACAAAGCTCAAGCAGAAACCGGTGAAATCAAAGGTCACTACCTAAACGTCACCGCTCCCACCTGCGAACAAATGTTGCAACGGGCTGAGTACGCTAAAGAACTCAAAATGCCCATCATCATGCATGACTACCTCACCGCAGGTTTCACCGCTAACACCACATTGTCTCGTTGGTGCCGCGATAACGGTATCTTGCTACACATTCACCGGGCGATGCACGCTGTAATCGACCGTCAAAAGAACCACGGTATCCACTTCCGTGTATTGGCTAAAGCCCTACGTTTGTCTGGTGGCGATCACATCCACACTGGTACAGTAGTTGGTAAGTTGGAAGGTGAGCGCGGCATCACAATGGGCTTCGTTGACCTGTTGCGTGAAAACTACATTGAGCAAGACAAGTCTCGTGGTATCTACTTTACCCAAGACTGGGCTTCTCTACCTGGTGTAATGGCAGTTGCTTCTGGTGGTATCCACGTATGGCACATGCCCGCGCTGGTAGAAATCTTTGGTGATGACTCCGTACTACAATTCGGTGGTGGTACTCTGGGACACCCTTGGGGTAACGCTCCTGGTGCAACCGCTAACCGCGTCGCCTTGGAAGCCGTTGTTCAAGCTCGTAACGAAGGCCGTAACTTGGCTCGTGAAGGTAACGATATCATCCGCGAAGCAGCCAAGTGGTCTCCTGAACTGGCTGTTGCTTGCGAACTGTGGAAAGAAATCAAGTTCGAGTTTGAAGCAATGGATACCGTCTGATCTGGGTTAACAGTTAAGAGTTAAGAGTTAGAAGTAGAGACGCGATGAATCGCGTCTGTACAGGAGTTAGGATTTGCATTAATTCATAACTCATAACTCATAACTCATAACTCTTCAGGGCTGGGGTCAAGCATGAATCTTAAGCAAATTGCGAAGGACACAGCCAAAACTCTCCAAAGCTATCTGACTTATCAGGCTCTAAGGACAGTATTGGCACAGCTAGGCGAAACGAATCCGCCATTAGAACTTTGGTTGCATAACTTTTCGTCTGGCAAAATTCAAAATGGTGAGTCATTCATTGAGCAACTGCTGAGAGAAAAACCAGATTTGGCTTTGCGAATCATGACTGTCAGAGAACACATTGCGGAAGAAATAACGGAATTTTTACCGGAAATGGTTCGCACTGGCATTCAGCAAAGCAACATGGAACAGCGTCGCCAGCATTTAGAACGCATCACACGAATAGACACATCTAACCCCAGTCTGCAACCAGAACAGCAAGCAACTTCAGATCCGAATTTGGATAACTTATCCAATTAGTTCGATCAATTTAGTAGTAAAAAATCGCAACCCATTATCAAAAGCTATGCAAACTTTACCAAAAGAGCGTCGTTACGAAACCCTTTCTTATCTGCCCCCCCTGACTGATGCTCAAATTGCCAAGCAGATCCAGTACATTTTGAATCAAGGTTACATTCCAGCGATCGAGTTCAATGAAACTTCTGAGCCAACAGAATTGTATTGGACAATGTGGAAGTTGCCTTTGTTCGGTGCTAAATCCACTCAAGAAGTATTGAGCGAAGTTCAAGGATGCCGTTCTCAATTCAACACCAGCTATATCCGTGTTGTGGGTTTTGATAACATCAAGCAGTGCCAAATTCTCAGCTTTCTTGTTCACAAACCTAACAAAGCTAACAGATACTAAAGCTAGGGAGCTTTCAGTAATTTAGTTTATCGCCGTAGGAGAGGTAGAATCATCTGCCTCTCCTATTTGCTAGATTTTTTTTGAAATGCAGAGGGACGCGGAGTTATTCTCTATGTACCTCTACGTTTTTTAAGAGAGTAATAATGCTACAAGAAGTAAGAATTTGTTTTGTTGGTGACTCCTTTGTTAACGGCACTGGCGATCAAGAATTTCTTGGTTGGACAGGGAGAATATGTGTTAATGCTAATAAAAAAGGTTATGACATTACCTACTATAATTTAGGAATTAGGCGTGATACTAGTACTGATATAGCAAACCGTTGGTTACAAGAAGTATCACTGCGATTACCCAAAGAATATGATGGCAGAGTTGTGTTTTCTTTTGGATTGAATGACACAACATTAGAAAATGGTAAAACTCGTGTGGATTTGGCAGATTCACTCAAAAATGCCTATGAAATTTTAAGGGAAGCTCAAAAGTTATATCCTGTTTTGATGGTTGGCCCAGCAGCATACGTAGAACAAGAAGATCCTCAAAGAAAGCAGAGAACTATAGATTTATCCAACCAATATGCTTTGATTTGTAAAGGATTAAATGTACCTTATTTAGACGTTTTTCCGATATTAGAAAAATCAAATATCTGGATTAATGAAGCAAGAGCTAATGATGGTGTTCATCCAAAAGCAGGCGGTTATGCAGAATTTGCCCAAATCGTGGAGAATTGGGACGCTTGGTTAAATTGGTTTCCTCTGAACTTAATTGATAATTCAAAGTTAGGATAGTGGTAGCACCTGATTTTTATATCCAAAGGTGGTAACTATGCAGCAAATTACTCTAGCTGAAGCATCTCAAAACTTACCCAAATTAATTGAAGCAGCACTCAGTGGTGAGGAAATTATCATCATCAAAGATAATCAACCTTTGGTAAAGTTAACTCCTGTGTCGCCAGTTAAACATCGTCCTAAGTATGGTAGTGCCAAGGGACTTGTGACAATATCTGATGACTTTGATGAACCACTAGAAGATTTTAAGGAATATATGTAATGAGGCAACTACTGGACACTCATATTTTTATTTGGTTTGTGATGGGTGATCCAAGAATCAGCGTTACTTTGCGATGGCGTAACCGCCCGCTGGAAGCGATCGCAGATTGAAAATAATGAAAATCTACTGAGTACTGCTAGCGTTTGGGAAATGGCAATCAAGCACAGCATTGGTAAACTCAACTTTGGTCTGGCTTTTAACGAGTTTATCGAACAGCAAATAATTAGGAATGGTATCGAATTACTGCCAATTACTATAGACCATATTACTGTTGTTGCTACACTACCTTTACATCATCGTGACCCATTCGACCGAATTTTAATTGCACAATCAATAGTGGAAAATATACCTTTACTGAGTGCCGATAAAATTTTTGATGCATATCCAATAAGACGTATGTGGTAGGTAGCGTTGCTTTTCTACCAAAAGATAAATAAACAGTTATCACCAAAAAAACTTAACATTACTTTAAGCAGTGCTAGGCAAAGATAATTATTATGGGTTACTACATCGCTCCCCGCTTTCTGGACAAACTGGCTGTTCACATCACTAAAAATTTCTTGAAACTTCCTGGCGTGCGAGTCCCGGTGATTTTGGGTATTCACGGACGCAAAGGTGAAGGCAAAACTTTTCAATGTCAATTAGTCTTCGAGAAAATGGGTATCGAAGTGACTAATATCTCTGGCGGCGAATTGGAAAGTCCAGATGCGGGAGATCCGGCGCGGTTGATTCGGCTGCGCTATCGGGAAACAGCAGAACTGATCAAAGTACGCGGCAAAATGTGCGTACTGATGATTAATGATTTAGATGCGGGGGCTGGACGCTTTGATGAAGGTACTCAATATACTGTAAATACGCAGTTGGTGAATGCCACACTGATGAATATTGCTGATAATCCCACAGATGTGCAGTTGCCTGGAAGCTATGATTCCACGCCTTTAAATCGTGTGCCGATTATTGTCACAGGTAATGATTTTTCTACTCTCTATGCACCGTTAATTCGGGATGGACGGATGGAGAAATTTTACTGGGAACCAGACAGAGACGACAAAGTGGGAATTGTCAAAGGTATTTTTGAACAGGATGGACTGTCACAGAAAGAAGTTGAACAGCTAGTTGATACTTTTGTCAATCAGTCAATTGACTTTTTTAGCGCTTTGCGATCGCGCATTTATGACGAACAAATCCGCAACTACATCCATAAAGTCGGTTTTGAGCGGGTATCTTTGAGTGTGGTTAACAGCACTGAAGGTCCACCAGAATTTAAAAAGCCAGATTTCAGACTGTCTCACTTAATCGAGTCTGGTAACTTCCTGGTTGGCGAACAAAAACGGGTGGAAAATTCCCATTTGGTGGATGATTACAATCGACTCAATCGGGGTAGAAATTCTCAATCTGCACCACCTGCTGCTGTAAAACCAATTAATCAGCCTTCAAGCAATGGTGCAACTCAAGAAGCAAAAACTAATGGATTCCAGAAACAGGAAGCATTTAGTAGCCATTTAACCCTAGATACACAAGCTCAAATTAGGCAATTATTGTCTCAAGGTTACAAAATTAGCATTGAACACGTAGATGAGCGCCGCTTCCGCATGGGTTCTTGGCAAACTTGTGTTCATAGCCACATAGATGCAGAGTCTGATGCAATATCAAATTTGGAAGCAACTCTGGCAGAATATAGCGGTGAATATGTGCGGTTGGTAGGTATCGATCCAAAAGCCAAGCGGCGGGTGGTAGAGACGATTATTCAGCGTCCAGATGGGAAAAATTAGGAGTAGATAATTGACAAAGAGCGATCGCACTGAAAATATCAAGAGCGATCGCTTTTGTCAATTCTCAAACAACTAGAAAAAATAGACTTCCTCGATTTGATAGCTGAATCCTTACCCTTTAACTACAAGTAGCAGCTGAAGCCGAGTTAACCTTTGTTAAATCGCCAGTGAATACTGCTGTGTATATATAAGGTGATGAACCAGTGCAAGTCATGGAGTTGGTATTAGTCCGACGGGGAGTCCACCATGACTTTGCCTGCACAGTTAAATTTGTCCCATTCCATGATAGGGTTTGGACAACTAAAGAGTTTGTATTTCCATTATCCGCCTTTTTCGCAGATAAAAATGTGGCATAGTTAACCTCCCCATTGGCTGGATTAATCCGGGCTATAACTGCAACTTTTGGCCCGCCTCCACTACCATAGCTAGACAACCAACGCCCAGTTGCAAAGCGGCGAAAATCATTACCAGTCTGACTGCCGGTGGAAGAGTAAACGCCATATAAAACATCCCCACCATTCCAATACAATCCGTAACCTGTACCGTCGTCATTCGTTGTTTCGTAATCAGTCCGACACCATGATTTAATACTATTGTTAAAACGGATAGTTACAGGGTTTTTGTTATTAGATGAGACTTGCTGATAACCAATGTAAAAGGCTGAACTTCCATTAACTACTCTGGGGCCATTTTTAGCTTTAATTGTCGCTTCACTATCATTACAACTGAATGTCACAGCACTACCAATAGATGAATTGATAGTTTCAGCAAAAGCCGGACGAACTTTTTGTGCGATTACTAAATCAGCTACTAGTAATACAGACAAAGAGAAACCTGCCAAATACTTCTGTAATTTGGGAGAAAAAATCATGGTATAAACTTGCCGAGAAATTGTAAGGAAAAACACCGTATTACTATAAACTCTAATGACAGTTTAAACAAGCAATTGTTTTGAAAGTCCCAGATTGCAGCATTTTCAATATCAGGAAAAATGATATTACACTACAAAATGTATAAGCTAACATGCATGATATGGCATGATATTATCTGAATTCTTCTTCAATAAATGGCATCTCAGGAATCATGAAAATTACTAAATCATAGATTTGGTGGAGATGCAAAAACTTAGTTTATTCAGGCCATTTTTTGGTCAGAATTAATTTTAAATTCTGACGAATAGCACCAATATCGCTGTTTGATAAATTGCGATGTCTACGCCTACGCACTAGTTTGCAACAAATAGTTTTAATGAACAATTAGCATTTGCTCATTCTCTATATCTATTGTTAGAAGCTTTAATCCATATTTGAATCAGTTGTTTTCTGTCCATCGGATCTAAATTCAGCTTTTCCTAGAACATAGATATATTTGTTAGAGAGGGTTCTAGAGTTAGTTTGGCTTAGTAAAGCTGTTTTCTGGTTCAGTAATATTCGTGAATAATTTTATTTTTATGAAACCAATACATACATCTGAGTAATTTCTCTTAATTCAGAGACTGCATCTGGTTTTTTGGACGATTGCTTTAACGTTAGTGATTCATCATAATGGCTTCTAATGGAAGCGCATAGACACATTGCGGTTTGCCATCATCATCTACGAGGTCTAACTTCAAAATGGAAGAGAACTAGAGTCATAGTAAGTATTTATACTGACAAAAATATTGATAATGACAAGTTTAAAAAAAGGGTGAATGACCTTTTTAAGTAGGATTTAAAGTTTTTGAGACATCAGCCACTATTTAGAAAAAGTTCTCTTAATTGATTAGATTTTTTCAGCAGATAAATGCTGCTTTAATACATCTAAACGCGAACAATTCCAATAATCGACGTGAGAGACAATCAAACCATCAGAGTTAAGACCTAATTCACTCCTACCAGGAATAGAAATTCGTGGCTTCCAGGGAAGAGGAGTATTCCAACTGAGTGTCCACTCAGTTTTTATTGTGTCTCCTAAACATTGAATATTATGTAAGTCCATCTTGGGATCTAAAAACCAACTTTGGATAAAATTAATCATTTCTTTATAACGTTTAACACCACGGAATTTATTCAATGGATCTTGAAAATAAACGTCTGGAGCGTAAATAGTATAAGTTTGATTGATTGGGAATCGTTGATAGTCTTCTTTGAGGATTTCAATGATATCCATGATAAATAGATATATCAGTAAATTACTTTAATATGTAAACGTGGTGTGGATATAAATCCCGATTAAAAGTTGAAATCAACCTTCATTCCATAAGCGTTCTAACTGATGCCGCCAAGCAGCTAGAACTTCTTCTCGCGCCTCCGAACTTTGATTGATTTCACCCATAAACCCTTCTGCATAAAAGCGTTCTAAGCTTTGCATAGTAGCTTGGAGAGATTGTCCTTGCTGTTTTGCTGCCTGAATAATTTGCCGGATGCGGCTTTCAATTAGTCGATTAAAAACATTATTTAATCTAGCCTGATAGAGAGATACAAGTCGGTTGATTGCATTGGACAAATCTGCACTCACTAAAGTACCACTATTATGTTGAAATACCCCCCAAATTACTCCTTCATACAAAGCGTAACGTACTTCTTGAGTGTCATCAAAGTTAGCTTCTAGGAACTGTCCTAAAAATGGTTGCCCTTCTTCTACGGATACAATAGGCAGTAAAACTCGTAGCCAAGTATTATCTTCGGAAAGTAGCACCAACAGCCGAAAAGTTGAAGTGTCTATTTGCCACGATCCTGGCTCGATCGCACTAACAGCCGATGTGCCAAATAATTCTGTTAACGTATCCGCAATTTCTTCAACTGTCATAAGCCTTTGTTTACAACATATAGCTTCTAGATTAGCGCAGAGATGCATCAGCTTATTCACTAAAACTCTGTGGTGCTGCTGCAAAACTTCTTGTTGTAAAAAAGTTTCAGTTCCCTTGAACGCGCAGTGGGGGCATACAGCTAAGTGTAAGCCCCCACAAATAATGTATTCCACTAAATTGAAATGATTTTATTTAGATCGTTGAATTGCTCAAAAACACGATACCGATCGCACACAAAGCGAAGCCAGCAATGCTAATTTTCCAGGGTAAAGTTCGATTTATTTCTCCCATACCCATTGCAACACCAATTTCTCTGGCACTCATGGCAACCGCAAATAGAGTTAAGGTCATACCTACTATATAGGCTATTAGTGGTATCGTTCCTGCCCCAATAATAGATTCAGCAACAGTGTAACCTTGAAATAAACCAGCACTGATGCCCATGAGAGCAAGTACCACAAAATTTGGTTGATTTGGCATCATCAGCATAGTACCAAAAACGATGGTAGAAATGGCGATCGCTATTTCTATGCCTGGTAAATTTAGCTGGAATAGATGAATTAAAATGCCCAAGATTGCTGCTAAGACAAAACATCCAGCGATCGCAGCGCCACGAACAAACATAGATGACAGTAAGCCAATAGCAATAATACCCACTAAACAATCCAAACCAATTACTGGATCTGCTAATCCCCAGACAAAGCCTTCCCAGCAGTTAGTGATGGTATGGTTAAGTGGTGTTCCACTTAATGAACTCAGTAAGCTAATTAAAATTAAAGCTGCGATCGCTCCAATATGGCGATCCATGAACTTTGAGGTCTTAAGTTCCCCCCAAGCACGGGATTCTGATAATTTAGTCTTGAACATCGCTATATACCAAATTAGTTTTTTAGGTAATTTATACTACCCAGCTATCCCAAAAAACTAACGTGGTAATTACGCTGAATCGTACTAACTTCATAAAGTTATGTAAAGCGGCAGTGTTAGAAAAAGTTATCTCGTAAGCAAGTAGGATCGGGTTATTGATGTTGAGATTCAAGATGCGATCGCTAATCAAGAATCAGCCCAAAACTGCTGACAATACAACTAAATTATAAAAATGAATTTAAAGTACGGTGAATTCGATATATTGGAGCGAGAACTAGAAGCTCTTCCGCCTATGCATCGAGTGGCGTTTGCGGCAGCTTGTTGCGAGAGATTGTTTCCACACTATGATATTTACTTGCGAGCAGCTAGAGAAGATGATTGGGATGGAGAAGATTTATTTAGAGTAGCACTCGATGAAATCTGGGAATTTTTGGCAGGAAAAAAGGTTGATGTGGCAAGATTTCGTCAACTTTATTCTGATTCCGACCAAAGCTACCCCGACTATGAAAACGTAGAAACTCCAGAAGCACAGAGAGCCGCAGGTGCAATTCTTAATACTTTAGAACTTTGTTTAGATCCAAGCGTACAGCAGACTATTTCAGTAGCAAAAGAAATACATGAAACTCTTTTTGAGTATATAGATTATTTATGCCAGTGTGAAGACGAATACTCGGCAGACATTTCCCACGAAGAACTAGTAGAAATAGTTTCCAACCATCCGTTTACAGTACGAGAAATGGCAAAACAAAGCGAAGATTTGCAGCGCTTGCGAGAAACTCCCACCTTAACGGGTGAGTTTTTACAGTGGCTGCGTACTTCTTCTAAAAATGGTGGTAAAAGTCTGCTAGATTTAAGTTGAGAAAACAATCGTGAAGGGTGCGACTAAAAAACCTCAAGAAAACGCAGCGTCAAATTTGGATGCTGCAAAAATTAAATGGTTTCGCCACCATCTCTCTATATGGGGAACGCAAAACTTACGCGATTTTCCTTGGCGGCAGACTTGCGATTCTTACGCAATTCTCGTTGCAGAAAATCTGCTGCAAAAAACAGACGCAGTTATGGTTGTTCCTATTTACAAAGCATTTCTCTTTAAATATCCTACCCTCGAAAACTTAGCCAAGGCAAGCATTGATGAATTGAGCGAATTGCTCGTACCTTTAGGTCTTTACTTCCGAGCAGAAAGACTGTACCAGTGCGCTCGCATCATCTTAGAGCAGTATGGAGGAAAAATTCCCGATTCAGAAAAGCAGTTGCTTGAATTACCTGGAATTGGTAAATATACAGCTCGCGCTATTTGTTCTCAAGCCTTCAGTCAACCGCTAGCCGTACTCGATACTAACGTAGCTCGCATCCTCGAACGCTTCTTTGGCTTGCAAGGAGAAAGAGTGAAATCGCGCTGTAAAATTCTTTGGGGTGCGGCAGAAATAATTGCTCCTAATAAAGAAGTTGGCAAATGGAATCTAACCTTGCTAGACTTTGGAGCGATGGTTTGCAGGGCAAAAAATCCTCTTTGTAATGATTGCCCTCTCTCAGCAAAGTGCAATTATGTCCAAACGCAACGTACCTAAAATAAAAAAATATTGTTATAAAACTGCTTGCAGAATTTGAAGAATTAGCAATTAATTTATTTGCGCTCTTATTATCTTAGAGCAGTATAAAGGAAAAATCAATGAATCTAAAGTACGGTCAATTAGATATATTGGAGCAAGAACTGGAAACGCTTCTACCTATGCATCGAATAGCATTTGCGGCAGCTTGTTGCGAGAAATTGTATCCACACTATGATATTTTATTGCGAATAGTTAGAGAAGAAGGCTGGGATGGAGAAGATTTATTTAGAATAGCACTCGATGAAATCTGGCAATTTTTGGCAGGAAAAAAGGTTGATGTGACAAGATTTCGTCAACTGCATTTTGATTGCGACCAAAGCTACCCCAGTGATTATGAAAACGTAGACACTCCAGAAGGACAGAGAGCCGCAGGTGCAATTCTCTATACTGTTTCCAACCATCCGTTTACAGTACGAGAAATGGCAAAACAAAGCGAAGATTTGCAGCGCTTGCGAGAAACTCCCACCTTAACGGGTGAGTTTTTACAGTGGCTGCGTACTTCTTCTAAAAATGGTGGTAAAAGTCTGCTAGATTTAAGTTGAGAAAACAATCGTGAAGGGTGCGACTAAAAAACCTCAAGAAAACGCAGCGTCAAATTTGGATGCTGCAAAAATTAAATGGTTTCGCCACCATCTCTCTATATGGGGAACGCAAAACTTACGCGATTTTCCTTGGCGGCAGACTTGCGATTCTTACGCAATTCTCGTTGCAGAAAATCTGCTGCAAAAAACAGACGCAGTTATGGTTGTTCCTATTTACAAAGCATTTCTCTTTAAATATCCTACCCTCGAAAACTTAGCCAAGGCAAGCATTGATGAATTGAGCGAATTGCTCGTACCTTTAGGTCTTTACTTCCGAGCAGAAAGACTGTACCAGTGCGCTCGCATCATCTTAGAGCAGTATGGAGGAAAAATTCCCGATTCAGAAAAGCAGTTGCTTGAATTACCTGGAATTGGTAAATATACAGCTCGCGCTATTTGTTCTCAAGCCTTCAGTCAACCGCTAGCCGTACTCGATACTAACGTAGCTCGCATCCTCGAACGCTTCTTTGGCTTGCAAGGAGAAAGAGTGAAATCGCGCTGTAAAATTCTTTGGGGTGCGGCAGAAATAATTGCTCCTAATAAAGAAGTTGGCAAATGGAATCTAACCTTGCTAGACTTTGGAGCGATGGTTTGCAGGGCAAAAAATCCTCTTTGTAATGATTGCCCTCTCTCAGCAAAGTGCAATTATGTCCAAACGCAACGTACCTAAAATAAAAAAATATTGTTATAAAACTGCTTGCAGAATTTGAAGAATTAGCAATTAATTTATTTGCGCTCTTATTATCTTAGAGCAGTATAAAGGAAAAATCAATGAATCTAAAGTACGGTCAATTAGATATATTGGAGCAAGAACTGGAAACGCTTCTACCTATGCATCGAATAGCATTTGCGGCAGCTTGTTGCGAGAAATTGTATCCACACTATGATATTTTATTGCGAATAGTTAGAGAAGAAGGCTGGGATGGAGAAGATTTATTTAGAATAGCACTCGATGAAATCTGGCAATTTTTGGCAGGAAAAAAGGTTGATGTGACAAGATTTCGTCAACTGCATTTTGATTGCGACCAAAGCTACCCCAGTGATTATGAAAACGTAGACACTCCAGAAGGACAGAGAGCCGCAGGTGCAATTCTCTATACTTTAGAACTTTGTTTAGCTCCAAGCGTACAACAGACCATTTCAGTAGCAGAAGAAATACATGAAACTCTTTTTGAGTATATAGATTATTTAAGATGCGAGTCTGAAGACGAATACTCGGAAGACATTTCCCACGAAGAACTAGTAGAAATAGTTTCCAACCATCCGTTTACAGTACGAGAAATGGCAAAACAAAGCGAAGACTTGCAGCACTTACAAGAAACTCCCACCTTAACTACTGAGTTTTTGCAGCGGCTGCGTACTTCTTGTCAAAATGGTGGTAAAAGTTTGCTAGATTTAAGTTAACAAAACAATAAAATCCCAGTTTTAAGAATTTTCTTAAAACTATTTATGAGCTAGTATCATTGTTGCTACCACTGCTAAATGAAGATTTTTCCAATAGGTTAAACCTTTACCTAACCTAAAACTTTTCTTAACTGAACTTTATTAAAAAGAAGACTAATCTAGAAAGTAACTTCATTGGAAGAGAGAATGAAATTCATCAAATTTCAACTACTTAGTGTTGCTCTCATCTTCTTTGTATGGATTAGTCCACTACACGCTAGTCCAATAGCTCAATTGCCAACTTCTTTACTTCCAGTTTCACAACAGGAAACAACATCTCTGAAAAATTCACAGGATGTATTGACTGTTGCAACTTTTAATGTCGAGAATTTAGACCCGAAAGATCGACGCTTTGATAATATTGCCAAAATTATTGGCAATAATTTGAACGCACCAGATGTCATCAGTTTGGTTGAAGTTCAAGATAACAACGGGCCAGTTGATGATGACGTTGTGGATGCAAATGAGACTTACCAAAAACTGATTGCTGCGCTCAAAAATATCGGTAGTCCAGCATACAATTTTGTTGAGATTGCGCCCAGCGATGACCAAGATGGTGGAGAACCTGGAGGTAATATCCGTGTCGGTTTATTATTTCAACCCAGCCGAGTAACTCTAGCAAAACTGCCTAGAAAAGGCGGTTCATTAGATGCTGTGGCTATTACTCAAGGTGCAAATGGTCTTGACCTTTCGCTCAATCCAGGTCGGATTGACCCTACCAATAGTGCTTTCGAGGCAAGCCGTAAACCACTGGCGACAGAATTTATATTTAACGGTCAAAAAGTGTTTATCATTGCTAATCACTTTGTTTCTAAAAAGGGAGGTTCGCCTACCGATGTGAAACGAGTCAAACAAGCCGAAATCGTTAATGAATTCGTAGGACAAATACTAGAAGCTGACCAGCAAGCGAAAGTAATTGTACTGGGTGACTTAAACGATTTACCAGATTCTCTACCTCTGAAGGCATTGGAGGGTAACATTCTGGAGAATCTGACAGATAGTTTACCTGCTAGCGATCGCTTTACTTTCAAATTCAAGGGAAATCCTCAACTCATTGACCATTTGTTAGTCAGTGAAAATCTTTCTCGTCTTGCTCAACCGAAAATTGACATTGTGCATGTCAACGTTGGCTTTACTAAGCCTGTCAGCGACCACGATCCTGTGATTGCAGCATTTACATTACCTGCGAACCAGTCCAATGACACAATTCCTCCTGTTGTTCAACCTACTCCCACTCCCGTAAGTGATTCGGCAATTATATTGCCTCAATTATCGAAAGTCGCTTTAGTTGAAGAACTAGCTAAGGAGTATGCACCCAGCAAAACTTTGAACTACGATCGCGCCAGAGACGAAATGTTTGGCATTATTGACAACCAAGCAGGGATTGTGACAGATATCTATGCTAATTACCAAATTCGTCTAAATGGTAATGGCGATCCTAGTCAGGAAGCTGACAAGTTAGGACTGAATACCGAACACGTTTGGCCACAAAGTAAAGGGGCTGAAAACGGTAATGCCAAAAGTGACCTGCACCATCTATTTCCGGCACGCGAAGATATTAATAGCGAGCGAGGAAATAAACCCTTCGACGATATAGCCGACACCAAGACTAAAAAATGGTATCGAAATGATACTGTTCAATCTACAATTCCTACAAGTGCAATTGACGAGTTTAGCGAATCGGCATCTGCTAAATTTGAACCTAGAGAGAAGGTAAAAGGGGATATAGCTAGGGCAGTTTTCTACTTTTACACTATTTATCGGAATCAGGCTGAGAAAGTAGACCGAAATTACTTTCAAAATCAGCGTCAGACTTTGTGTAAATGGAATCAGCAAGACCCACCTGATATTACTGAAATAGAACGCAGTCGGGCGATCGCTAAATTTCAAGGTAATGACAATCCATTTGTGCTAGATGTCACATTAGCAGAACGCGCATACTGTAATTCTTAATGGGTTTAGCAATCCTATTTGATTGGTAAGCATTGTAACCCCAAGATTCCCTACTTCTGAAAGAAAAAAGTAGGGAATCTTGTTTCTACGATTTTTATTCAAGATTTCTATAGACCAAATTTAGTATCAAATAGACTTTATCTGAATTGGAATCTGGATGATGAACTCCGTCCCTTGAAGCGGTACAGAAATACACTTTATTTGACCACCATGCTTGTTGATAATTTGGTAGCTAATCGACATCCCTAAACCTGTACCTGAACCAACAGGTTTAGTTGTAAAAAATGGATCAAAAATTTTTCGCGTTATTTCTTCTGTCATTCCACAGCCATTATCAGTAATCCGAATTATGACTTGATTGGTATCTAAAACTTCAGTACAAATACGAATCTGAGGATTGTAATTTATCAGTTCTTGGTTGTTAGTTATTTTTAGCTTTACCACTGATAAATTACACCCAATTCCTGATTCTTTCAAAGTATCAATAGAATTATTCAAGATATTCATAAAGACTTGATTGAGTTGTCCAGGATAACACTCGATTTTAGGTAAATTGCCGTATTGTTTTATAATTTGAATATCTGGATAATTTCCTTCGGTTTCCAAGCGATTTTGCAAAATTAAGAGAGTGCTATCAAGACCTTCGTGAATATCAACTTCTTTTTTTTCCGCTTCATCTAGCCGTGAGAAGTTACGCAAGGATAAGACTAGCTTGGAAATGCGGTTGGCTCCCATTTTTATGGAAGATAAGATTTTCGGTAAGTCTTCTTGAATAAAATCAAGGTCAATTTCTTCAATATAAGCTTTAATTTTTAATGGTAAATGGCGATCGCCTTCTTGATAAAGCGCAATCAAATTGAATAAATTCTTAGTATATTCATTGACAATAAAGACATTCCCATCAATAAAACTCACCGGATTATTAATTTCATGGGCAATCCCCGCAACTAATTGTCCTAATGAAGACATTTTTTCAGTTTGAATCAGTTGAGCTTGCGTATTTTCAAGTTCCTTTAAAGTCAGTTTTAGTTGAGAATTAGCTGCTTCTAGTTGTGCTGGACTTGGCAAAGCTATAGCCTGGGGAATGATTGGTAAAAGTGCGATCGCTGTATATAGTGAAATAATCGCCGTAATACATTTAATAAAAGTGGACAGCCAGTAAGTTGGATGCCAAAGCGTCCATACATCCATCAGATGGGTTGTACCACAAGAGACAATAAAAGCTCCAAATAATAAAAGTATCCATTTAAAGGGGAAATCCTTTCGCTTGTGGACAAAGTAAACAAGGGCGATGGGAATAGAATAATACACCAAAGCAATCAAAGAATCTGAGATGATGTTTAGCCACACTAAGCTCGGCTTCCAGAGGTAACAATGTCCATGTGGAATAAATAAGCTGTCAGTCAAAAAATCTTGTCCCAGGTTATGCATATAACTATGAAATTGTCAATAACTAAACGACAAATTCAGCAATTCTCATTTTAAGATTTCATTACATAAAAACCCTTGTTATGCAAGGGTTTAACAATTCTTAATAATTTCATTGAGCGCTCAAATGACGCAAACTGGTTTCAAAATGAGAATTGCTGCGACAAATTATACACGCTGTATCATAAATTGTCCTTAATGTTAAATGTTGTAAGCTAAAACACATTTAAGTTGCATATTTAAATTTGCTCAATATCTTGTGGGGATGGGCATCTTGCCCGCCCTGATTATGCAACTTAAATGCCGATTAGCTTACTAATGCAGTAATTCTTCAACTTGATGCTGGCTCCACAAAGTTCTGTATAAACCCTGTTGTTGTAAAAGTTCTAAGTGATTTCCAATCTGAACAATTTTTCCCTTTTCCATGACAAAAATTCTGTCTGCCGCCGCCGCCGCCGATAACTGATGGGTAATGAAAATTACTGTTTTGCGCTCAGTACCACCGGAAAGATTTTTGAGAATTTGTGTGGCTGTTTGATTATCCACACTAGAGAGAGCATCATCCAAAATTAACACTGGAGCATTAACCAGCATCGCCCTAGCCAAAGCAGTCCGTTGTCGTTGACCGCCAGAAAGAGTGATACCGCGTTCCCCAACAAGAGTTTCATATTGCTGGGGAAAATTCTGAATTTCTGATTCAATTTGGGCAAGTTTGGCAACAGATCCTATCTGCTCTTGTTCGCTAATTGGATCGCCATAGCGGATATTATTTTTGATTGTAGTGCTAAATAGAAAACTATCTTGAGGAACGTAAGCGATCGCACCTCGTAAATCTGCCAAAGCTATTTTAGTAATATCCAGCCCATCTAAAAACAATTGTCCCGATCCAATATCCAACAAGCGCGGTAAAGCATTGGCTAAAGTGGATTTCCCCGAACCAATTGCCCCAACAATGGCCACGGTTTCTCCCGGAGCAATGGTAAAGTTAACATTTTCTAAAGCTGGCGTATTGGAACCAGGGTAAATGTAGGTGAGATTTTTAGCTGTCACTTCCCCTTTAAGTTCAGCCACTGGAAGGTGTATGGCATCATCTGCATCTTTAATTTTCGGTGTGACAGAGAGAATTGATTCCAGCCGGTCGATACTAACTTCACCCCGTTGGTAGGTAGTAATTGTGAATCCTAAAATGGCTGTGGGGAAAACTAGACGCTCTACAAAGATTAACAGTGCTAAAAAATCGCCAATCGTAAGCGCCCCAGAAGACATCCGCGCCGCCCCTAGCCAGATGATTACTAGTAAACTGATATTAGCTAGCCCACCAATTAGCCCAAACAGTGTATTTCGGATTTTTGCCAGTTCTAGGTTAGCAGTCAATAGCTGCTGATTTTTCTTAGCGAAGGCTCGACGCTCATTTGCTTCTTGGGCATAGATTTTAATTAAGGCAATGCCACTAATATCCTCCTGGATGAGTTCGCTGATGTCAGAGAGTTGCTCTTGGACTGCTGCTTGTTGTTTGCGTAAGCGATTGCTAAACAGACTCACCAACAAGAGCATAAAAGGGTAAACTGCCAGAGACGCTAGTGTGAGATCCACACTAATCGCCAACATTACTGGCAGTGTCAGGGCGTAGGCAAACACCGTATTTGCCAAACTCAAAACTGCAAAACCCAATAACCGTTTGATATTGTCCACATCACTGGTAGCGCGACTAATTAAATCACCAGCAGTATTACTGGCAAAATAAGCCGGCTCCAGCTTGAGTAAGTGTTCAAAAATCCGTTGTTTCAGGTCAAATTCCACCTGACGACCCACCCCAAATAGCCAAATGCGTGATGCCATCCGCATTAGCCACATTGCCGAACTGAGTAAGACAATAATTACTACGTAATGTAGTATTTGGTAGTTGAAGGTTGTCGAGAGTTTGTCAATACCAGCACGAATCCACAAGGGGATATAAACGCCCAGAGCATTGACAGACAATAAAGCAAGAATGCCTAAAGACACATCCCGCCAATAAGGTCGTAGGTAAGCACCGAGTTTAGCAATTCGTCGAGATTTTGCCATTAAAGCAATTTTGCAACTTTATCATCCTAGATTAACTGCTACTCCAAGAAGGCAGCTATGTAGAGAGAATATGGCTTCTAAAATTAACAAGAAAGAATTCAGGAGTCAGGAGCCAGAATACCCTTTCAGGGAAGCAAGCTACAGAATTCAACTCTGTACAACAGCTAGGACGAGCGTCACCCGTTCGCTCTTAGCTTTCCCACAGGGTAGGGTGAATGAAAAAACGGGTTTAAGTCCCCCACCAAATTTTGAATTTGGTGGAATGCAAGACCCTTGCGGACTCACATTCTGAATTCTGTATTCTGACTTCTGACTTCTCTGTTACTTTATTACCGTTGAACACGCAAGAACCTGTAAATTTCAAAGAGATAACTTTCCCAAGTTCTTGTTGTCAATTGCAACGTTTCCGCATTCGGTACAAAGTCTTCAAGTCGTAAACCGCGTGTGCGAATATCTTGAGGACTTCCTTGTAATAGGTAGGGAGGCACTCTCAAATTATAAGAAAGAATGCTATCCCCTGTTACATCTGAGATGTTCGGTGCGGTGGTTGGTTGCCCTAATGCCACCAGTGTCCCCGATGTTGGTGTAGCAGTTGCTACAGAGGTTTCACCTGTCATTGCTAGAGGTGCCCTATAAAGGAAATAAGCGACTGCTGGTGTACTTGCCAACAGCAAAATCGTCAGTGCCCAACCTACCAAGTATCCTCCTGGTTTGTCTATCCCACCTCCTTTGATTCTCTGAGATGCAAAAATCATCAGTAAAACAGAGGCTCCTAGGGGCTTGAGTGGAAAAGACAGTAACCTCGACAACGACGCTACAGCTGGTTCATTAGGGTTAACAAATGATAGGGCAATGATTACCAAGATAACGACTAAGATCAATCGCCCTACAAAAGTTCCAGAGGGATAAAATCTCTGAAACAGAGAATATACGATAGTGCCAATCAGCAGCCACAGCAGTACCCGGCTTAGCAATAGAAACATAGATTAACTCTCAAATTTTCTGGTGCGGTGAGCCAGTGTGGTGTTCAGACAGTCAGCTTTACTAGGGGTTTTCATGCCCCAGGATGAACTGTCCTGCATGGTTTCCCTGTATAAAACAACCAGTGACTTCTTAGCCGCGACGCTAGAAGCGTCCTGCGTAAGGGTCAACCTAGAGGTTTCGGGAAATGGATTTATTTTATTGTCAAATTGTAATCGCACTGTTTGACTTAAAATACCTCAAACCTCACACCCAAAGACTACCGTCGTAGTGATTTTAGTTCAAATTTTTAACACTGCGTCTATTATTTATAATTTTCCAGAAGAGTAATGTGGCACCGGTAAACTAAATTAATTGAGTAATCCACTTAAAAGGAAAAACTATGTCGCCTGAAAAGCCTACTATTTTGGTAACGGGGGGAGCTGGATATATTGGTTCTCATACGGTGCTTGCTTTGAAGGAAGCGGGTTATAACGTTGTCATACTTGATAATCTGGTCTATGGGCATCGCGACCTAGTAGAAAAGGTTTTACAGGTAGAACTGATCGTAGGGGATACAGGCGATCGCGCTTTGCTAGATCGTCTATTTAAAACCCGTGATATTACTGCCGTAATGCACTTTTCTGCCTACGCCTACGTAGGAGAATCGGTGACTGACCCAGCTAAATATTACCGCAATAACGTCCTTGGTACTTTCACGCTGTTAGAAGCGATGCTGACAGCATCTGTAAAGAAATTTGTCTTTTCTTCTACCTGTGCTACCTATGGCGTACCGGAATTTGTACCGATTCCAGAAAACCATCCCCAAAATCCGATTAATCCTTATGGCGCTACAAAGTTGATGGTAGAGCGGATTCTTGCTGATTTTGATGCTGCTTATGGTTTTCAATCAGTGCGTTTCCGCTATTTTAATGCTGCTGGTGCTAATCCTAATGGCTTACTGGGCGAGGATCACAAACCAGAAACTCATTTGATTCCCTTGGTGTTGATGACAGCTTTAGGCAAACGAGAATCTATCTCAATTTTCGGCACCGATTACCCCACGCCCGATGGTACTTGTATTCGCGATTATATTCATGTTAATGACTTAGCAGATGCCCATATTTTGGGATTGGAATATTTATTAAAAGGTGGCGATAGCGAAGTTTTTAATTTAGGTAATGGTAGCGGCTTCTCCGTCAGAGAAGTGATTGCAGCAGTCGAACAGGTGACAGGAACTTCCATAGCAGTAGAAGAACGCGATCGCCGTCCTGGAGATCCCCCAATTCTCATTGGCAGCAGCGATAAAGCCAGAGCAATCTTAGGCTGGCAACCTCAGTATCCATCCATCGAAGATATTGTCACTCATGCGTGGCAGTGGCATCAACAGCGACATAAATAGGAGGGAATGGGGATGAGGAAGAATAATTATTCGCTTGCTTCCTCATCTCTCCCTATTCCCTATTCCCTACTCCCTACTCTCCTCCCTCTCTCATGCTTCGCAGTACGAAGACTAAGATGCCGATAAATCCGAAGATTGGAAGTGCGATCGCCCAAATTGGTAATTTCTGAGAATCACCCTCTACTAAATCACTATTGCTATTGACATCTCGCAGATTTTGTGGATTCTGTGTAGATCCACCTGCCACAGTAACTTCAAACTTGAACTCAAAGGGTTTGAATCTTGCCCCAGACACTGGTTTACCATTTAGCTGCAACTCATAAATCCCTGGCTTGGGAAAGGTAATTTCTGCACCTGGAATACCTTGATAGCGTTCAGCTGCCACAGGTTCTAACTGTGGTTCTAAAAGTGGTGGTTCTCCGGCTGCATAAGGTTCGGCATAAACAGCCAACCGACAATTACACTGTGCCAAGGGAATGACTTTTCCACCTCTGCGGGTAAGTGCAAACCAAGTTTGCGAAGGTTCTCCAGCGCGGGGATTATCATTTGGTTCAATGTGGATTGTGCCACCAACATCTCCAGCGACTTCCACCTTATGAGCAGATGCCGGGTAAAGATTAGTTATTGATATAACTAAGCAACTCAGGAATAATAAATACTTTATTTTTCCTGGATGCAAGGATTTGCCTTTGAGTAGGTAATGCCTCTGTTTTTGACTCGTTGGGATGGAGCCAGAAAATAAGGATGATTTACCGCGATTTGGTTGGGGGAACATAAAACTTTTCTAAGGCTAACTTTGACCAAAAAAAGCGCGAACGTGCTAGCAATACACCAAGGGTAATAATTCCTATCAGTACTGCCGCTAATTTATTTCCCCAAGTTGATTGCGAGGAACCCAGATAATGGGAACCAATCAACACAGCATGAATGGCGCTCAAGAGCAAGGCTGGCACACCCAATAGATGAATCTGTCGCCAACGCTTGCCCAAAGATTTCTGCAACGATTCCCAACTCGTAAAAGCGGCGGGGGACATTAATATCAATGCTACAGCACCCGCAGCCATACCCCACTGAAATTCTGGCGGCAGGAAAAAAAAGGCGGCAAACTTCCACTGCAATGAATGTTCTATCATGTGGAAGGTGTGAACCACAGAAAGCACAAAAGATCCTACTCCCAAACCCCGGCGGTAGCGTAGTGGTGAAGCCCACAAGCCACTAATGGGGCGGGCAATTAGCGCCAAAATTAAGCAGATTAACGCTGCGTGTCCGGTGTAATCTACCATTGTGTCACCAGTCCGCAACAAGGTAATGATGCCAATGGTGAGCGTCACCCAACCGCCTAATCGAAACAACTGACTGCGCCTGTCTTTGCTTACCAACGATGTGGAAACGCCTACACCTAGCATCGTGGGTAGAGTTCCCAAACCAAAAGCCAGCATTGTTGCCCCACCCATCCATAAATTGCCAGTTTCAGCAGCTTTTATTTGGGCAGCATATAGGAAACCACAGGGCATTAAACCCCAAGTCATCCCCAAAAGCATTGGTGTCCACCATTTGGTTTTAAAGGAAAGCTTAACCATTCCGGCGCTGAGGCGATCGTGTAAACTTCCTTGCAATAAGGGGTGTAACACAGGAATGCGTGGCAGCAAATCGGGTTTTACTTGTCCTAAGCCAAACCAAATCAGCATTACACCAGTCAGAATTGCCATCCAGCGCCGGAAGTCGCTGCCAATACCTGCTAGCTGTCCACCTTGCAGCAATACCGAACCCAGCGCCCCAATGCCAGCACCGACTAGAGCATAGCTCAACATCCGCCCCAGGTTTAGCAGGATATGAAATTTTAATTGCTGTTGCCAAGTGTCGGACTTTTCTAAGGTTGATGTCCGTCCCAAAGAAGCCGTTTGTGAAATTTTCGGTTGATGAGACAGGGAAAACGCCACTGTCAGAGGGCCACACATCCCAAAGCAATGCCCAAAACTCCCCAGGAACCCGACAATTGCGATCAGCAACAAATCTACCATAAAAAAAGTCCTGAGTTCTGAGTCATGAGTTCTGAGTGTTGGAATAAAGATTTTGAAGAACCTAAGAAGAAATTGTTTTCTCTTCTTTGCTCAGTACTCAGCACTCCTCTAGTGGGGCACTCTAAATAAAGTTGTGTTCTCTGTCAAAAGACAAACCGTCAAACTTTGTGTCCAATTGACCAGCATCTGCCGGAAGTTCAGCCTAAGCTGCCCGATCGGGAATTGGCTAAGTACAGGATTTTGCAAATTCATAATGAAGTATAAGCCTTTTGAGTGCAATTCACTAGACTTTAGATATGCTACAAATTGATGAAATGCTGTACTAGCTAGGAGTAGATTTCGATAGCATATTTGTTAATAAGTGTGATATTAGACCTTTGAATATTGATGTTAATCTGTGGTTCCCTTTTCGCTTATTTGCATTTTTGCAATAAGTCTACTGATTACACGTTCTTAGGATTTTTTGAATGCCTTTTGTTTACAGGGTGTATGCAAGTAGAGTATCTATAACAGGACAACATTTTTTTTCACCAGTGTTTTTGAAGTCTAGCACCATTGAAATCAATACGATTTGAGTTGGCAATAGTTAGATGTTTATTTAATTCATTCTGGCTGGGGATTTGCGCTACCTTAAGTCAGGAAGCCAAGGATAAATCACATGAAAAAATGGATTTGGCTGATGCTGTTGCTGCTAGTGGCAGTTGCTGTGGTGGGTAGTAGAGGTAGCACGTTTTTAGAACAGCATCCGTCACCGGCAATTGTTGAGCGCATTCCAGTGGAAACACCCCAACCACAGCCAGAGTCTCAGGAAGTTGACAGTGCGCCACAAGTGTCTACTGACAAGCTGTTAACCCATATCCAAAAGTTAAATTTTCAGCGCTACACTACAAAAGAGCGATCGCTTACTCGCACTTATATCACAACTGAACTCAGAAAATTCGGCTGGAAACCCAAATTAGAAAAGTTCTCTGAGGGTGTGAATATTTTTGCTGAACGTCTAGGAACTGACAAAGCAGCTAAAGCAATTCTCGTCGCAGCACATTACGATACTGTTGCCTTATCCCCTGGTGCTGATGATAACGCCAGTGGTGTAGCTGTAGTGCTGGAAGTAGCGCGGTTGCTCGGTTCTCGTCCCACACCACGGACGTTACAGCTAGCTTTTTTTGACCAGGAGGAAACAGGACTTTTAGGTAGTCAGGCTTTTGTGAGCAAAACAGCACGCTTGCAAAACTTGGGCGGAGCGATCGTTATGGATATGGTAGGTTATGCTTGTTACACTCCTGGGTGTCAGAAATACCCTGCCGGATTGCCTGTTACACCACCTAGCGACAAGGGCGATTTTTTGGCAGTAGTTGGTGATACAGAACATTTATCTTTGCTGAATGCTTTTCAAAGCTCACAGATGCTTCGCTCAACGGCTCTGAATAAACAAGAATCAAATCTGCCAGCAGTTCTGACACTACCAATTCCTTTTAAAGGTTTACTGACACCAGATACCCTACGCAGCGATCATGCACCATTTTGGTATCAAGGCGTGGGTGCTGTATTGGTGACGGATACCGCAAATTTACGAACTCCGCACTATCATCAACCTAGCGATGTTCCAGCAACTATCGAGCGATCGTTTTTCACAGGAGCGGCACAGATTGTAGTTAATGCTACTAGCGCTTTGTTGCAGAAAAATGAGGTTTTGGAAACTCAACCACCAAGCTAGGAAAATTGGAAAATGTGTTAGACAAATTACCATTTCAAATATGAAGCTTCAATTCCCTGCTCACGGCGAATTTTGCCATCTTTTTCAAACCATGCAATTACTTGTGGCGCTGTCAAATCTTCAATAGCAACACCATATTCTTGGGCAATATGCTTCAAAAGTTTCAGTGATGAAATTGTTAATCTTGTTAAAAACTTTTCTGGAGAAGACAACAAAGCCGCATCTACTTTTGCTGACTCTTCCAGAGTTAAAAATTGTGCTGATGGTTGCTGTGGTAATACGTCCATAAACTCTATTTCAAACTTAGTTGATTATTGGAAATTGGGAAGTAGTTTTCACAAATGACTAATGACTAATGACTAATGACTAATGACTAATGACTAATGACTAATGACTAATGACTAATGACTAATGACTANATGACGAATTTGTACCAAATAACCACAACGATGTTCGCCATCAATAATCCAGTGGGTGCGTTCTACGGTACAATCAGGTAAGACGGCTGCAAACATTTCTAATTCGTGACCACAAATGCTGGGGAAAGACTCGGCAACGTTTGAAATAGCGCAGTTATGCTCCATTAAGATAAAGCGATCGCTCTCAAAGCAGTCATTGACATCAACAGGGTGATACTCCGCCATGAAGCCTTCCGCTTTTCTCAACTCGACTAAGTTGGCTACACGTTCTCGCAGCGAACCATTACCCACGCGATCGCGATATTCTTTAGCTTTGCGCTGCCATTGTTTCTCTAAAATCGATTTAAATTGATCGTGTCCCATCGTTTCGGCTAAGGTGTCTAGCAGCGAAACCGCAAAATTTCCGCTTGCATCACCAAAGCGATCGCTCATTGTTCGATGCAAGCGATCGCGTCCTTGACGACTCAGCTGATAAAGATGCTGCGGACGCCCCATCCCCGCCGCCTGCACTGCTGTCGAATACAAAACTAGCTCCTCCGTCTCCAAATCTTTCAGATGGCGACGAATAGCTTGGGGGGTAACGTCTAAAAGTTCAGCTAGCTCCAAAGCCGTTGCTTTTTCGTGTTTGTGCAGATATTCTAGGATATCTTGCTTGCTTGAGGACTTGTGGGTAGTCGCCATCTTCATTTGGTGCGAGACGTTCAGCGAACGTCCCAAAAATTTCTTTGAAAATTTGACTTTGACAACATTGTTGTTGTTAATCTAGCGTAAAATGAAGATAGGTTAAACAACAAAGCTGTTGTTTTAGTCTCCACCACTATTCTAGCAGCCGTGTAACCATTGCGTAACCTGATATGGGAATCGACTAAAGATAAAGTCCGTCTCCAATCCTAAAACGAGTTCAGAACACGAGAGATTATTACTGATGAGTGCCACTGTCAAAACCTTAGTCAACCAACCCTACAAGTACGGCTTTATTACAGATATTGAAGCCGACACAATTGAGCGTGGACTAGACGAGGACGTTGTTCGCTTGATCTCTTCTAAGAAGAACGAGCCGCAGTTCATGCTCGACTTTCGCCTCAGAGCTTATCGCCAGTGGCAAAAAATGACGGAACCAACTTGGCCGAATGTCAAGTATCCGCCAATCAATTATCAGGATATCATTTACTACTCAGCGCCGAAACGTAAAAAAGAAAAACTAAATAGTCTGGATGAAGTCGATCCCACTCTTTTAGAAACCTTTGAAAAGTTAGGCATTTCCCTATCTGAACAGAAGCGACTGGCAAACGTCGCCGTTGATGCAATTTTCGATAGCGTTTCTGTCGCTACTACATTTAAAGAAAAGCTAGCGGAAGATGGTGTTATTTTCTGCTCCTTTTCAGAAGCGATGCAAGAACACCCAGAACTGATTAAAAAATATTTGGGTAGCGTTGTTCCCATCGCTGATAATTATTTTGCCGCCTTGAACGCCGCCGTATTTAGCGATGGTTCTTTTGTCTATATTCCTAAAGGCGTAAAATGCCCAATGGAACTATCTACCTACTTCCGCATCAACTCTGGTGATACGGGACAATTTGAGCGGACTTTGATTGTCGCTGAAGAAGGTAGTTATGTTTCTTACCTTGAAGGTTGCACCGCACCGATGTATGATAGCAACCAGTTGCACGCCGCCGTTGTGGAACTCGTCGCCCTCGACAACGCCGAAATTAAATACTCCACCGTCCAAAACTGGTACGCTGGCGATGCAAACGGTAAAGGCGGTATTTACAACTTTGTCACCAAGCGCGGTTTGTGTCAGGGCGTAAATTCCAAGATTTCCTGGACTCAAGTAGAAACAGGTTCGGCGATTACTTGGAAATATCCTAGCTGTGTGTTGGTGGGTGATAACTCTGTGGGTGAGTTCTACTCGGTAGCGCTGACAAATCATCAGCAGCAAGCTGATACTGGCAGCAAGATGATTCATGTGGGTAAAAATACCCGTAGTACAATTATTTCTAAAGGAATCTCCGCAGGTAATTCTAGTAACAGCTACCGGGGTTTGGTGAAAGTTAATCCGACAGCGAAAGGGGCGAGAAATTATTCTCAATGTGACTCAATGCTGATTGGGGATAATGCCCATGCCAACACTTTCCCTTATATCCAGGTACAAAATAACGGTGCGAAGGTGGAGCATGAAGCTTCTACTTCTAAGATTGGGGAAGATCAGTTATTTTACTTTGCTCAACGGGGTATTTCTTCGGAAGATGCTATTTCGATGATGATTAGCGGCTTTTGTAAGGATGTTTTTAATCAGCTACCGATGGAGTTTGCTGTGGAAGCTGATAAGTTGTTGAGTTTGAAGTTGGAAGGCAGTGTTGGATAAATGGAAGCAAGGATAAACACAGAACGCCGATGTCTCTGTGTTTATCTATTGGAAGAATGACGAACCGCAGAGGCGCAGAGAGCGCAGAGAAGGGAGAGAAGATGATTATTGAAAATAGTGAAGTTGTGCTGTCGGTAAGGAATCTGACGGCTAATGTTAATGGAACACCGATTCTGAAGGGTGTAAATCTTGAGGTGCGATCGGGTGAAATTCATGCGATTATGGGGCCGAATGGTTCTGGTAAGAGTACCTTTTCTAAGGTGTTGGCTGGGCATCCGGCGTATGAAGTGACTGGTGGTGAGGTGATTTTTCAAGGGCAGAATTTACTGGAGTTGGAGCCGGAGGAACGAGCCAGAAGTGGTGTATTTTTGGCGTTTCAGTATCCGTTAGAAATTCCGGGTGTGAGCAATTTGGATTTCTTGCGGGTGGCGTACAATTCCCGGCGTAAGGCGCAAGGTTTAGAGGAAATAGACGCTTTTGATTTTGACGATTTGATTGAGGAAAAGCTGGATGTGGTGAAGATGAATCCCAGTTTTCTCAGTCGGAGTTTGAATGAAGGGTTTTCTGGTGGCGAGAAGAAGCGGAATGAAATTCTGCAAATGGCTTTGCTAGAACCAAAGTTGGGAATTTTGGATGAGACTGATTCGGGTTTGGATATTGACGCGCTCCGAATTGTGGCGAATGGGGTAAATCAACTGGCAAGTCCAGAAAATTCTACAATTTTGATTACCCACTATCAACGATTACTTGATTATATTGCGCCAGATTTTGTCCATGTGATGGCACAGGGGCGAATTATTACGAGTGGTGGTAAAGAACTGGCGCTGGAATTAGAGTCTCGCGGTTATGACTGGGTGCTGGAAGAATTTGCATCTGAGGTGGGTGTGTAATGAATATTCAAGTATCCCCTAGTCCAATACCTAATTCAAATACAGTTAGTTTGACATCGATGTTAGATAGAGATGATTATCTGACTGGGTTGTTAAATCAAGTAATTGCAACTAAAACAGAAGGTTGGTTGCAGGAATTACGCCAAAGTGCTGCTAATTGGGTACGCCACTCGATTATCCCGACTACCCGCGAGGAAGAATGGCGATTTACTGATTTGTCGTCTCTACGAAAGGTGCAATTTAATGTAGAGACGGTAAATTATGCATCTCTACAATTTGATATTTTGCCAGAGGCGGCTAATAGTCGTTTGGTATTTGTGAATGGCGTTTTTGCGCCGGAGTTATCCGCAGTTTCAGATTTGCCAGATGGAATTGTGGTGAGTAATTTGGCTGGTTTGTCTGCGGTTGAGCAGGAGGGTGTACGGCAGTATTTAGCTCAAGCTGAGGGAGCGCAGGAGGTTTTTACTGCTCTCAATACGGCTGGGATAACTGATGCAGCTGTGGTTTGGGTGAAGAAGAATGTGGTAGTTGAAACGCCTATTCATTTGGTGTTTATTTCGGTTGCGGGGGAGACTGCGACGATTTCGCAGCCGCGTTGTTTGGTGGTGGCGGAAAGTGGTTCGCAGGTGACGTTGGTTGAAGAATATACGAACCGCAGAGGCGCAGAGAGCGCAGAGGAAGGAGTTTACTTAACTAATGCGGTTACGGAAGTTTGGGTTGGTGACAATGCCCAGGTGAGTCACACTAGGGTTGAGCGAGAAGGTGCAGAGGCTTTTCATATTGGGAAAACTGCGATCGCACAGGCTCGTGATAGTCGATATACTTGTCATGCCATAACTTTAGGTGCGAAGTTGTCGCGGCACAATTTGGAGATTTTGCAAACTGGTGAGCAGACACAAACTACTCTCAATGGGTTAACGGTGATTTCTGGTAAGCAGTTGTCTGATACTCACAGTGCGATCGCACTCAACTATCCTCACGGTACAAGTGACCAATTGCATAAATGTATTGTAGGCGATCGCGCTCATGCGGTATTCAATGGTAAAGTTTTTGTACCAAAACTAGCGCAGTTGACAAATGCAGCCCAGTTGAATCGCAATTTGCTACTATCATCGAAAGCCAGAGTTGATACCAAACCCCAATTGGAAATTACAGCAGATAATGTCAAATGCGCTCACGGTGCTACCGTTAGCCAATTGGAAGATGATGAAATATTTTATCTGCAAAGTAGGGGAATTGATGAAAACGATGCTCGAAAGTTATTAATTAACGCCTTCGCTGCTGAAGTTATCAACAAAATACCAGTTTCTTCTCTGCGAGAAATCCTTTTAAACACAGTGAATAATCTCAAGTCCCTGACTAATGAGTAATAACGTAATCTACCAATGACTTTTACTCCTACCAAAACCCTTGCTGATAAAGTTCGCGCTGACTTCCCGATATTGCATCAGGAAGTCAACGGTAAACCTCTGGTTTATCTTGATAATGCGGCGACATCGCAAAAGCCTTTGTTTGTATTAAATACCCTACGGGATTATTACGAGCAATATAATGCTAACGTACATCGCGGTGCCCATACCCTAAGTGCTAAAGCTACCGATGCTTATGAAGGTACTAGAGATAAAATTGCCAAATTCATCAATGCTACATCGCGTCAGGAAATTGTCTACACCCGCAACGCAACTGAGGCAATTAACCTAGTAGCCTATAGTTGGGGAATGAATAATTTGCAGCCTGGGGATGAAATTATTCTGTCGGTGATGGAACACCACAGTAATATTGTGCCTTGGCAATTGGTGGCACAAAAAACGGGTGCAGTACTGAAATTCGTCGAACTTACACCAGAAGAAACTTTTGATTTGTCACAGTTTAAACAACTGATTTCTGACAAAACAAAATTGGTGTCGGTGGTGCATATTTCTAATACTTTGGGTTGTGTTAACCCAGTAGAAGAAATTGCTGCGATCGCTCACCAATACGGTGCTAAATCCTTAGTTGATGCTTGCCAAAGTGTTCCTCACTACCCGATTGATGTACAGAAAATAGATTGTGACTGGTTAGTCGCTTCCGGTCATAAAATGTGTGCGCCAACTGGGATAGGATTTCTGTATGGCAAGTTGGAATTGTTAGAATCAATGCCACCGTTTTTTGGTGGTGGTGAGATGATTGCAGAGGTATATTTAGACCATTCCACCTACGCAGAATTACCACATAAATTTGAAGCTGGTACACCTGCAATTGGGGAAGCGATCGCACTTGGTGCTGCAATAGATTATCTTAGCAATATTGGCATGGATGAAATTCACGCCTACGAAGCAGAATTAACAGCTTATTTGTTCCAACAATTAGAGCAAATTCCCCAAATTAGAATTTACGGCCCCAAACCAAATGCAAAAGGTGAAGGTAGAGCCGCTCTTGCGTCGTTCACAGCCGGAGAAGTCCACGCTAACGACTTATCTACATTATTAGATCAAGAAGGCGTTGCTATCCGTTCTGGACACCACTGTACTCAACCATTACACCGTTACTTAGGTCTTGCTGCAACCGCACGAGCAAGTCTATCTTTCTACAACACCCGCGAGGAAATTGATGTTTTCATCAAAGCCCTGAAAGAAACTCTAGACTTTTTTGCAGGTTTCCTTGCTTAAATTTAAAAAATATTCAGAAACTGATTGTGCCAAATATCAGCAACATATCTTGCTAATAATTGGCACAATTTATTATCTGGATTCTTTACAGGAGTAACTAAAGTGTCATACAGTGACTTTACTTTAGACAGAGTTAGAAAAACCTTTGGCTTAACTATTTCTGATAAAATTGATATATTTGCATCTGTAGACGAAGTAGAGTGTCCACCATTACTTGAAGAACTATTGCGGGAAAATGTACCTTTAGCTCTTGCTAGTAATACAGAAAAATCACGTTCAGAGATGATTATTGCGCCTATTTTAATTGCTGTAAGGAAATATTTAAATAATCAAATAAGTTTATTTTCTGGTATTGACTTTACTGTTGATTCAGCACAAGGTTTAAATGGAAATTGTGATTTTATTATTAGCCGTTCACCAGAGTTACTAATTCTGAATGCACCAGTTATCACAATTGTAGAAGCTAAGAAAGAAAATATCAATGCAGGATTAGGTCAGTGTGTAGCAGAGATGTTAGCAGCTAAATTGTTTAATGAACGTGAGGGTAATAACATTCAGGCAATTTATGGAACTGTCACTACTGGAACTAACTGGAAGTTTTTGAAACTTATTGGTCAAGTGATTGAAATTGACTTGAGCGAATATTATATTAATGACATAGGTAAAATTATCGGGATTTTATCTAACATCCTGACAGAAGAAGTATTGTAATATGCTTGTCAAGTCAACGCTTGCGGAACAAAGAACAGTCCTACACAACGTTAGTTGGGAAACCTTTGAAGCCTTACTGAGAGATACAGGTGAGCATAGAGGTTCTCGTTTTGCTTATGACTGCGGTGTTTTAGAAATCATGACTCCACTTTTTGAACACGAAAATCCTAAAATTCAGTTTGACCGATTAATATTCGCTTTAGCAGTGGAATTAAAAACTAAAATTAGAAGTGCTGGTTCTACAACATTAAAACGTAAAACAATAACAAAGGGAATAGAACCCGATACTTGCTATTATATTCAAAATGAGCCAGCAATTAGAGGTAAGCAAGAATTAGATTTAAAAACAGACCCAGCACCGGATTTAGCAGTTGAAATTGATATTACTAGCAGCTCTGTTAATAAGCTTAATATTTATGCGGCTTTAGGTGTAGCAGAATTATGGAGATATGACGGTGAAGTTTTAAAATTTTATCAACTAGTAGCAAGTGAATATATTGAAATTAAGTCGAGTATCGCTTTCCCTTTAATTTCTGTTAGTGAAATGAATAGATTTATCCAGCAAAGTAAAATTATGGATGAAATTGATTTGGTGCAATCCTTCCGCGCTTGGGTGCAGGGGAAGATAGGGTAAAGTGTACCTCATTGATAAATATAATTACTGGCTTATTTTTTTAATCTATGCTTGTCAAGTCACTGGTTGGTGAACAAAGAACAGTGCTACAGAACATTAGCTGGGAAACCTTTGAAGCCTTGCTGAGAGATACAGGTGAAGATAGAGGTTCTCGCTTTGCTTATGAGTGCGGTGTTTTAGAAATCATGACTCCACTTTTTGAACACGAAAACCCCAAAAGTAATTTTGGTAATTTTATTATTGCTTTAGCTGAAGAATTAGGAATTGAAGTGAGAAGTGCTGGTTCAACAACATTGAAGCGAAAAATATCAAAGCGAGGAATAGAACCAGATACTTGCTACTATATCCAGAATGAACTAGCTATTAGGGGTAAGCAAACTTTAGATTTAGAAAATGATCCGCCGCCTGACTTAGCAATTGAGATTGACATTACCAGTAGTTCAGTTAACAAATTGGGGATTTATTCAGCGTTGGGTGTAACTGAACTTTGGAGATATGATGGGCAAAATTTAAAATTTTATCAGTTGATAGAGGGGCAATATGTCGAGTGTAAGTTTAGTATTGCCTTCCCTATAGTATCAGTGAGTGAGATAAGCAGATTTATTGAGCAGAGTAAATGTATGGGAGAAATTGCTTTGCTCAAATCTTTTCGCGCTTGGGTAAGGGAGAAGATTAAGATAGAATGATTTTTTAATTATATTTTCACCATCCTATTTATGAGTCACTATCAAAATTGTGGGATATTTCCTTAATAGAGCCTAGATGACCATATTTCATAATAATATCCCATTCTTGCACCATTTCTTCAGCGACTATGTAACTACATTTATCCTGAAGTTTAAGCTTCTTAAAAGTAGGACGTTTCAGTTCATCCTTCACTTTATTAATACGTGATTCTGGAACTACTATATAAAGTGGAAAATTTAAGTTTGGACAAAGCGTTACTAAATCTGCCATCCTTAGCAAACCGGAGTAAACAGGTGTAGTCATTTCAACTTCAAATGCCGCAGTAATTTGATTACTACCAGTGAGCCAAATGACATCAATGTACTGAACTGTTGATCGTTCATCATCACCAATTCCTAGTGGCGGCAAAGAATCAATACTCAAGCTTCCCAATTTTTCTTTCTCCCACACATCTGAACTGTCAGTAATATCAATCCATATCGAACCACAAAACTTTTTACCTAACTTAGCTAATATCCATTGTATTTGGGTGTGTTGTATTTCGTTAAAAGTTTCAGCACTACTAATCATTTTGATAGCAGCATTTACACTTTTGTTATTTAATGTCTTTCGTAATGCCTCTGCTTTGTCAAAATTTCCGGCTATAATTGCCTCATCAATAGCTGATACAACTTTACGAGCCTTTTCATAATTAATACCACTTCCTATACCAACTCTCTTCGCTACAACATCCCTAGTACTTCCCACGCCAGATCCTTTACTTCCCTGACGCTGACGAGAGTTAGCTCGCTCAATAGCTTCCCAAGTTAATCCTTCTCGGCATTTTTGCTCTCTAGATTTTTCTCTGTTAGCATTCTCCAGTAAGAGAGCTTCTAATTCAGCGATTTCATCAGTAAACTCTTTTTCTTCAATGGGAACTGTTACCCAACCTAGATATGACACCGCTTTCCAACGCCGATGTCCACTGATAATTGTACCTTCTGGTGTAACAATAAGCGGTTTGACCCATTTAGACCTTTCAATATCCTGAGCTAGTTGCTCAATATCTTCGTCGCCGTAAATACCTTCATTTTTTGGATGGGGATGAAGTTCAACAATCTTGCGTTCTTTAATCTGAATGTTTGCCATTTAGTCTAATTACGAAGTCACACTGTGTCTGATGTACTACTCTAATCTAACAGTGGTATTAATGTATCAAAAAGAGCAAAGAATCAAAATATATTGCTTGTTTGAGTCTAAAAGGCGATCGCATAAGATTATCTATATTGAGCAACTATTTGAACAACAACCATGCACCCCATATTAAAAATCGATATTTCCGAACTAAGTGTATCTGAACGTATACAGCTTGCCGAGGAATTATGGGATAGCATTCTTACTACACCGGATGAAGTTCCTCTCAACGATGAGCAAAAACTCGAATTAGATAGACGCTTGGAGATGCATCGCCAAAACCCAAACCAAGGTTCAACCTGGCAATCTGTCAAGCAAAGACTAGGTTTATCTGAATGAACCAAATCAACTCAAAGAATCTGGATCTATCTCCAACTTTCGCAATTCTTGCGCCAGCCTGTCGGCGCGTTGTTCGGCAGCGATCGCTCGTTCTTCTGGTGTTAAATATCTGACTCCTTGTTTGTCATACCAATACAACCAATCCCGCGTAATTCCCTGATAGGTTCCTCGTTCATAACCAATTGCTAAACCTATCTCTGACAACCAAACTAAGTTTCCTGGCTGCAATACATATTCACCATTTACAAAGCGATAAACTTCTAAAGGTGGTTTTCTCCGGCGTTGGGGATTGTAGACGACATAATACAAAATCTCCATATCCGCATAAAGTTTCTTTTTGCTGGTGTATTCCCCACGCCGTCTGTGAGAAACAACTTCTAATGCCATAATCGGCATCACTTTTTCTTCCCACAACACATAACTTAAACGCAAGTTCTCATCAAAAACTCGCTCGACTCCTAAACTTAAAAACCCATCAGGCACAATCGGCGGTAATTCGGGATCGTAATATATCCCCATATCAACGCCGAAAAACCAATCCATCCGGTTTGTCCACAGCCAAGCTAAGATGGCTTCTAGCAAGCCCGGAATCAAATGTTGTAGTTGATTATCCACAGGTTCATCGTCAGAATCGGGCAGATCCTCGGCGGAGGGTAAGCAGTGCAATGGGTTGTAATTTAACATGGTGCGTGCGATCGCATATTCATAGCAAACTTATAATATTGATGATATCTATCCACCTCTGACTTTTTATTGCGATAATTCCCAAGGGGGACGCGCTCTCCACTGTTAGTCAAAGGGGGATAGATGACACTCAAGCGGTTAATTTTAATTTTTATACTGACACCGATCGCAGTTCTGTTGGCAGTTTCGCAATTATTTGCTAGTTGGCAAGAACCTCAGTTCCAAAGTCGCCTAGAATTATACCAAACTAATATTGCTCTCCAAGCCCAAGCTTGGCAATCAAAAGATAGCAGCGATGACAATCTCCAGGCGATTCGGGAAGCGATACTTGGCGATCAACCCCTGGAAAGCTCCACAAAGCAGTATGAGGAGGCGCGTCAATCAGTTCAAGCTAATTTGGACAAAGTTAATAGCAAACTTGCACAATTAAGCTCTCAACCTGAAATAACTCCCACACTTCCGAAACCTCTACCTGACGCTCCTCCCACAACTAAAACCTCTAAACAGGGACAGAAACAGTTACAGCAGTCCCTCAAACAACTCCAGAAATTACTGGCTGAATTAGACTTGCGCCTGGGAATTTTACAAGCACAGCAAGGACAAACGGATACAGCCCTCAAAACTTGGAGCGAATTACAACAACGCTCAAATATCAATCCAGAATTTGGGGAAACGGCCTCTGTATTAAGTGGACTGTGGAGCAATCCTCCCCGTCTGCTGCAAAATGCTCAAGAACGGATTCAAAAGAATTTAGAAGGTTGGTTTCGTTCAAATGCTTTAGTTAAGCTATACCAACTCCAGCAACGAGAAGACGCTTTATCAGCAGTTAAAGCTGCACAACAAGAATCTGCGGCTCAAGCAGTATTGAAATTAGCTGTTATTGGGACTATTCCCACTTTGGCAGCTTTAATTGGTCTAATACTGCTGATTTTATTATTTGCTCAACGCTTGTTGAAAGGAAAAACCTCGTTATTAGCTCAAAATGCTAATGTCCCTTGGTCAACGCCTTGGGATGGTGAAACGGTTTTGCAGGTTTTTATTGTAGGCTTTTTCTTTATGGGGCAAATTTTTGTGCCCTTGGTGATATCGGTGTTACCCATCCCGCGTCCTATTGTTGATGTCCGACTTCAGGCGTTTTCTGTTTTGGTTAGTTACCTATTGGTGGCGTTAGGTGCGCTGTTAGTGCTGTATTTCTCTCTGAAGCCGTTTTTCCCGTTACCAGAATTTTGGTTTCGCTTCCGTTTTCAAGATAACTGGTTTTGGTGGGGACTGGGAGGCTATTGCACGGCTTTACCTATAGTTGTGGTGGTATCTTTGATTAATCAACAGCTATGGCAAGGACAGGGTGGTAGTAACCCCCTGTTGCAACTAGCTCTAGAAAGCCGAGATGGTATAGCACTAGGCATATTTTTCTCCACAGCCGCGATCGCAGCTCCATTTTTTGAAGAAATCCTATTTCGTGGCTTTTTGTTACCCTCTCTAACTCGCTACTTACCCGTGTGGGGATCGATTTTGATTAGTAGTTTGTTGTTTGCGATCGCTCACCTTAGCTTGTCGGAAATTCTTCCCCTGACTGCATTAGGGATTGTTTTAGGGGTCGTTTACACGCGATCGCGCAATCTCCTTGCCCCTATGCTCCTTCACAGCCTCTGGAATAGTGGTACATTATTAAGTTTGTTTGTTTTAGGTAGCAATTAACACTATAAAACTACTGTTGCCAAATCTGAAAATATCTGATTTTATCTGCTTATGTAAGAACAACTTTCTAGTAATAATTGGTCATAAGCATAAATACTATCTGAAAAGCCAATGTCAGATAATGGCAAAAGCAAATCAAAGAATGCTGTTAACATAGACAATCAAAATATCTAGTTAAGCATTTATTCTCATCCGAATGATTTTAGCCAGTAACTGGTTTCATCATTGGTGCGATAGTATTTCACGCCTACTGGAAGCCATCGGAAAAAAAATCCGGAAATAATACTGATGGACTTGTAAAAAGTGGTGTAGTAGTTTTTGCTGATTATTGAGGTTCATTCTTCTCAAGAAAAATGTCTTATCTAAAAATCTGCAAAACTGCTGCACCAGGGTTTGCGATCGTCAAATCCAGCAAAATTTATTAAGGAACGCCAGATTTTCAGGCTATGCCGCAAAATATTTTAGCGTTCCCTCTAAAGTATAAGTACGCTGATTTTGGCTATTTGTCTTGGGGCTTACTTGTACTGAAAAATTAAAAATCTATTTATTAGGTGAGTAACTATACTTACTCTTATTTCCATAAAGACTTTATTTTTTACCTCACTTAACCAGGAGCAGCACTTAATATGGCAAATCTCAACCCCACTCACCCTACCAAACAACTTCTAGCTGGTTACTGTGGCATTATCCTGGGAGGATTTGGGGTTCATAAATTTATTCTAGGATACGCTCCAGAAGGCTTTATTATGTTGGTGATTTCTTTAGTCGGGGGTTCTTTTACCTACGGCATTGCCTTGGTAATTATGCTACTTGTGGGTTTAATTGAAGGGATGATCTACTTGAATAAGTCGCCTGAAGAATTTGTAAATACCTACTTTGTGAATAAACAGGGCTGGTTCTAGTGCAAGAAGGCTGTTATTGCAGGAGATAGCAGTAGTTCGCCACTTCTACTTCTGATTATTTATTTTTATTGATATGCTCATTTTCAAACCTAAACAGCTTAACTGGGCAATGTTCTTCTTGTTGGGCATAGGGTATTTCAGCGTTATGTCTCATTTGGAAATCAACTATTTCTTAAAAAGCCTGATTGCGATCGCGCCAATGCAAGTGGTAGCTATTATCTATGTGACTTATTTACGTTGGAGCCGTCATTGACCTTCAGCGAAGTACGATAAATTAAGAAATTTAATAGGGTTGACATACAGTCGTAGTTCCATATTTCGCCTACGCTCAAATTAGAGACGCTTTTTGTCAGGCGTTGAATTTCTGTAGCGAATCTAAACACAAGCCATGCAACTTGTCCCAAAAACTAAGCTAGGCCCAGAACTTGACCCAATCCTAGAGAAAATTATTCTCGATGTTGGGGGCATGAAGTGTGCTGGGTGTGTGAATGCGGTAGAACGACAGCTAACCCAACATCCAGGAGTCAAGAGTGCCTGTGTGAACCTGGCCACAGAGGTAGCAGTTGTAGAGTCAGAAACTGGTGCGGTAGATGCAGATGCACTAGCACAGCGATTAACAGCCGTTGGATTCCCGACTCAACCCCGAAAAGCTAGGGGCACAGTAGTAGGCGAGATGTCTACCTTATCAGACCCAGCAGAACGACAACGCCGAGAAATGCAGTCTTCTTTAAGGCAGTTGGCGATCGCTGCAATATTGCTGTTATTGTCGGGAAGTGGACATTTTGGTAATCTTGGTAGCTCAGTGCTGCCACTACTAAATAACATCTGGTTTCACTGTGGACTGGCGACAGTGGCGCTACTAATTCCCGGTCGCCCGATTTTAGTGGACGGCTGGCTAGGCTGGCGGCGAAATGCGCCCAACATGAACACCCTGATCGGATTAGGAACGCTGACTGCCTACATTGCTAGTTTAGTAGCGCTGCTGTTTCCCCAATTGGGTTGGGAGTGCTTCTTTGACGAACCAGTAATGATGCTGGGCTTTATTATTTTAGGAAAGACATTAGAACAACAAGCTAGAGGTCGCGCTGCTGCTGCATTTAGAAAATTGCTAGCACTCCAGCCACAGGTAGCGCGATTGATTGCTAACCCAGAAAAAGACGGAGTGGGATCTTCTAGTGTAGAGATTCCTGCTGAACAGGTGCGGGTTGGTGAATGGTTAAAAGTGCTGCCTGGTGATAAAATCCCTGTCGATGGTGAAGTCGTGGTTGGTCAAACAACAGTCGATGAATCCATGTTGACTGGGGAAGCCGTGCCAGTAATTAAGCAACCAGGAGATTTGGTGACAGGGGGGACAATAAATCAGTCAGGAGCGATCGCTATTCAGACAACCCGGACTGGAAGTGATACAACTCTAGCTCAAATTGTCGCTTTAGTAGAAGCCGCCCAAACTCGGAAAGCCCCAGTACAGAAATTAGCGGATACAGTAGCTGGTTACTTTACCTACGGGGTATTGACAGCATCTGCAATCACATTTGTCTTTTGGTACTTTTTTGGCACTCACATCTGGACTGATATCACCATGTCTGGTGGTATGGAAATGATGGGTCACGCTACACATCAAGTTCCCCACTCTCCCCTATTAATCAGCTTAAAACTAGCGATCGCAGTTATGGTGGTCGCCTGTCCCTGCGCTTTAGGACTTGCCACCCCAACAGCCATTCTGGTCGGGACTGCTATGGGCGCAGAGAGGGGTTTGTTAATCAAAGGCGGCGATGTTTTAGAAAAAGTCCACCAGTTAGACACTGTAGTATTTGATAAAACTGGCACTCTGACCACAGGTAATCCCATCGTTACAGATTGTCTGTTAATTGAGGGATCGGCGACTGGGGACTGGGGACTGAGGACTAGGAATTCCCAATCTCTATTACAACTAGCAGCAGCTGTAGAAAACGGTACTCATCACCCGTTAGCAAAAGCGATTCAGCAAGAAGCACTACGGCAACAGTTATCTATTCCAGAGGCTGTGGACTTTCACACGGAACCAGGATTGGGAATCTCTGCTGTAGTAGAGAACACGGTTGTATTGTTAGGTAACTGGGACTGGTTGAGTTGGCACGGCATTGACATTAGCGAAACAGCACAACAGGTAGCACAGGATTTAGCAACGGATGGTAAAACAGTCGTTTGCGTAGCTGTTGGGGGAACTTTAGCTGGGCTAATTGCTGTTTCCGATCCCCTCAGACCAGATGCCCAATCGACTGTAGACAAGTTGCGCCAGATGGGTCTACGGGTAATGTTGCTCAGTGGCGATCGCAAAGAAGCAGCTAGCGCCATAGCCAAACAACTAGGATTAGACAGCGCTGATGTAATCGCGGGTGTACCCCCAGCTAAAAAAGCGGCGGCAATCCAGTCTCTCCAGAAAGAGGGATTGGGGACTAGGGACTGGCGACTAGGAAAAATTCTGCCTAATGCCCAATCCCCAATATCCAATCCCCAGTCCGTTGTGGCAATGGTCGGAGATGGAATCAATGATGCTCCTGCTTTATCCCAAGCAGATGTAGGAATTGCTTTACACTCCGGGACAGATGTGGCGATGGAAACTGCTGAAATTATCCTAATGCGCGATCGCTTAAACGATGTCGTCGAATCAATTCAGCTTAGTCGCGCCACCTTCAAAAAAATCCGCCAAAATTTATTCTGGGCTTTTGCATATAATACAGTTGGCATTCCTTTAGCAGCAGGTGTTTTGTTCCCTAGTCTGGGTTTTGTCCTTAACCCATCTAGTGCTGCTGCATTAATGGCTTTTAGCTCTGTTAGCGTCGTCACAAACTCAATATTATTACGGCGATTAGCTCATCAGCCTTAGAATACTTTTTTGGATCTAAAATTTCCCCTCACAAATCTTAGTTATTCCGATCTCAAGTTAACAATTCGTAATTCGTAGTGACGTTCTTTACGAGATACTGCCTGTAGAGAACGTCATTACGAATTAGTTATTAGCAAATTTTGTTAAACTTACACAAATCACAAAGCCTGTTGAGGCACCTACAAAAGCTATCATAGCTACTGGTAGTAGAACGACCGAGTTCTACTCTTTCAAGGTATTATGCAATTTTAAAGCTTATCTAGATTAGCACCACAGACTGACGGTGCGCGAAAATGGCAAAATACGATACTAAACAAATCTTGATATATCACAGTTCCACCGATTTGTCAATGGCAGCAGAAACTAATGAAAACCATCTACTGATTATTGAAGACGATCAAGGTCGCAAAGAATTTTCTCTGGAGCAACCCGTCTACTCTATAGGTAGAGACCGCGAATGTAATATCCGTTTGATGTCGCAGTTTGTCTCCCGCCGCCATGCCACATTAGTGAGATTGCCACGAGAGCATAATAGCCATAGCTACTATTACCGGATTGTAGATGGCGATGCCAAAGGTAAAGCTAGTTCCAACGGTTTGATGATTAATGGACGTAAGATACCAACCCACGATCTCAGAAATGAAGACGAGATCGTTTTTGGCCCTCAAGTCCGTGCCATTTATTACCTTTTAAAAAACACTCAGCGTTTGGGACAAACGGATTCGAGCGAGTACGACATTACACTAATAAACCCCGGTATGGCCGAGGATTTGGAGGATCTGGGAGATTAAATTTTAACTAGCAATCAAATTCTGACACTCTCACGGCTGAAAGCCGTGGGATTGTCAATTCAATTACCAAAGCTATCCTGCAAGACTTTCAATCAAATGCCAATGGCGGCTATTTTCAATAGTCTGCTTGATAAATTCAAACATTTGTCGGCAGTAATTATCTAGTTGGAGTGGTAATTCTTCATTTTTAATCACAATACTCATTTTGGTTTCTGTTTCAGTAGATTTTGATTTATCAATCAATACTTCTACTGTAATCAATTTAGGAAAAGGCACATTACCAGGAGTCTGACGAGCGATAATGTAATCGCCCGTGTGGTATTGAATATCCAACTGACAGTCCTGTAGAAGTTCTACAAGTAACGGCTGGAGATGGTCACTAGCAACAGAAAGAATAAACGAACACGTATAGCGAGCCATAATAGCCCCACGCCTTGCAACACTCCGTCCATCCTATAATACCGAAGCATCTAAACGAAAAGTGATTAAAAAAGCAAAGTTTTTGAGTTTTGAGATCGGGTATTACAGCATCGTCTTTAATAGAGGGTGTGCAGCCGTCGGGCAGACAGTCAAGATGCTTGCTGTTCCCGCTTCGCGTCTTCTCTTGGAAGAGGGTAAATTTATTGGAATCCCTATGAAGCAAGAATCTCACGGCTTTTTGTTAAATTGAGCGAACCGAAGAGTTTAACAGCTGTGGGAGTGTCAAAATAAAGGTTTGGCTGAGATAGAAAATGAAAGTAGCAATTACTGGAGCAACAGGATTTGTCGGTAGTCTTCTGGTACAACGACTCCACGGGAAAGGTCATCAAATAGTAGTATTAACTCGGAACACCGCTTTTGCTCAAAAGGTTTTTCCATCTGAGGCTTTCGCCAATGTAGAAATTGTTCCCTACACACCAAACGCCTCCGGTTCTTGGCAAAGTGTCATTGCTAGTTGTGATGGTGTAGTGAATCTAGCAGGAGAACCCATTGGTGAAGGACGCTGGACACCAGAACGCAAACAAGAAATCCTCAATAGCCGAAAGTTAGGTACACAAAAAATAGTTGAAGCAATAACCAACGCTAACCCCAAGACAGAAGTCGCTACAACGGGGAGCCACCCCCTTGCGGAGGTTCCTTCCGTTGAGGGGAGTGGCGTGGGAACCCCTGCAACGCGCCGTCTCCCAACTGTGTTAATTAACGCTTCGGCTATTGGCTACTACGGCACCAGTGAAACGGCAACCTTTGATGAAACAAGCCCATCTGGTAACGATTTTCTCGCCCAAGTCTGCCAAGTCTGGGAAGCAGAAGCAAGAAAGGTAAAAGATGCTGGTGTACGGCTGGTCATTCTGCGTTTTGGGGTTATTCTAGGCAATGGTGGTGCTTTAGGTAAAATGATTCCACCTTTCAAACTCTTTGCTGGTGGCCCCATTGGTAGTGGTCGCCAGTGGTTCTCATGGATTCATGTAGACGATGTAGTTAACTTGATTATGCAAGCTTTAACTAAACCGGAAATAGAAGGCGTATACAATGCCACTGCCCCTAACCCAGTGCGAATGGCAGATTTAAGTCAAACTTTGGGACAAGTAATGAATCGCCCTTCTTGGTTGCCTGTTCCGGGTTTTGCGATCGAAGCTCTTTTAGGAGACGGGGCTATAGTAGTTTTAGAAGGTCAGCAAGTCCTTCCGAAGCGCACCGTGGAAACAGGATTTGAGTACAAATATCCTAATTTACAGTCAGCACTAAGACAAATTCTGAATTAGAAGGGAGCAGGGG